>VAZL01000748.1:0-1763 GCA_005883445.1 Alphaproteobacteria bacterium
AGGTCGAGGTCGCCTTTTTCCTGGAGGCGACGTTTCTCGGCGTGCTGCTGTTCGGCTGGGAGCGGATGCCGCCGTGGCTGCACACGCTGTCGGCCGTTGCCGTTGCGGTCGGCACATTGATGTCAGCGTTCTGGATCCTGTCGGCCAACAGCTGGATGCAGACACCGGTCGGATTCGAAATGCGCGACGGCGTCGCCTATCCGCTCGATTGGCTCGACATCGTCTTCAACCCGAGCTTCCCCTACCGGCTCGCGCATATGGTGAACGCGGCCTATCTGACGACGTCGTTCGTGGTGCTCGCCGTGGGGGCGCGATATATCCTGGCCGGCAAACATTTGCAGCACGGCCAAACTATGCTCCGCATGGCTGTCGGGTTCGCTGCGATTGCTGCGCCGCTGCAACTCTTCATCGGCGACCAGCACGGCCTCAATACGCTCAAATATCAGCCCACCAAGATTGCAGCGATCGAGGCGCACTGGGACGGCGGAACTCCGGGCGAGCTGGTGCTGTACGCATGGCCCACGGCGCTTCGCTCTTGCTCACCCACAGCTGGGACGGTCTGTTTCCCGGCCTCAAGAACTTCGCGCCGAACGATCGTCCTCCGGTCCTGCCGCCCTTCTTCGCCTTCCGCGCGATGGTCGGCATCGGCCTGCTGATGATCGTGGCCGGCCTGACCGGCGCGTGGTTGTGGTGGCGCGGCCGTTTGTTCAGCGCGCGCTGGTATTTGTGGCCCGCGCAACACGCCTGGTGGATCGGATTCGTCGCGGTGATCTGCGGCTGGATCGTCACCGAGACCGGCCGGCAGCCGTGGGTCGCGTACGGTGTTTTCAGAACAGCCGATGCCGTGTCGCCGGTCGCGGCAGGCAGCATGATGACAACGTTGGTGTTGTTCGTGCTGGTCTATGGCGTCGTGGGATCGATCGGCCTCTATTACATCAATCGGCTGATCGCGCACGGACCGCGAGCCCCTGTAATAGAGCCGGCGATCACCAGAGCGCCGACGCTGGCGCCGCAGGCCGGCGCTTTGGCCGGGATAAAACCATCCTCAACTCCGATGTCCGAGTGAACGCGTGACGTGAGGCTCTCCCATGGAATCCTATCTGCCGGTCATCTGGGCTGCAATCATCGGTTGCACGGTTGCGATGTACGTGATCCTCGACGGGTTTGATCTCGGCATCGGCATTCTATTTCCGTTCGCCGAGAGCGAGCGCGAGCGCGACCAGATGATGAATTCCGTCGCGCCGTTCTGGGACGGCAACGAGACCTGGCTCGTGCTCGGCGGCGCCGGATTGATGGTCGCTTTCCCGCTCGCCTATTCGATCATTCTGCCGTCGTTCTATCTGCCGGTCATCATCATGCTGCTGGCGCTGGTCTTTCGCGGCGTCGCATTCGAGTTCCGCTGGCTCGGCGTGAGCAGCAAGCCGCATTGGACCTTCGCGTTTGCCGCCGGCTCGACGCTTGCCGCCTTCTGCCAAGGAGTGATTCTTGGCGGGCTGATCGAGGGCATCAAAGTGCAGAACGGCGCGTTCGCCGGGGGCGCCTTCGATTGGGCCACCCCCTTCGCAGTGGTGTGCGGTTTGGGATTGGCGGCGGGCTACGCGCTGCTCGGCGCCACGTGGCTCATCATGAAAACGGAAGGAAAAATCGCGGAACGCGCGCGACCCACGGCCAAGGCGCTGCTGGTCGTCGTACTCGCCTTCATGGCGATCGTCAGCCTGTGGACCCCGCTCGCCTTCGACCGCATCGCGGCGCGATGGTTCTCG
>VAZL01000748.1:1852-4020 GCA_005883445.1 Alphaproteobacteria bacterium
CTTGATCTCGAATTTCCCCTATATCGTTCCGCCGTCGCTGACGATTTGGCAGGCGGCCGCGGCGCCTGCAACCCATGTCTTCATGCTGATCGGAACGCTAGTGATGCTGCCGATCATTTTCGGGTACACGATTTTCGTCTACTGGATCTTCAGCGGAAAGTTGCGCGAGGGCGAAGGATATCATTGAGCCGCCAGATTGTATGGAAGATGGGCGACAATCACATTCAACCCAAGGAGAAGGCAATGTTCTCGAGACGCGATGTCCTCGCCACAGCAGCCGCAGGTGCCGCGATGTCCACCACGGCAGCAGCCGCGGCTTCCTTCGGGAATCCGGACAACCCCCCGCTCAGGGCGAACCGCCAGTCGGTTTTGTCTGCAGCTTCATGAGAGCCTTACTGCACGTCTTGGATCGGGGGCGCGAGTTTTCCGTTGCATCGCCTTTATCAACGCTCCTGCCCATGGCGTCGCAGCCTAGCGAGATGTCCAGCTGCAACTGGATGATGCGTACTTGCCGGTTCGTCCTCGGTCGAGCCGATGGCTCCGGGAGATCCGATTGTGGTACGCTTGCAGGTAAATTGGTGGATGCGTCGCCCGTTGGTCTCTGATCAAAATTGGGGCGATTCCGATGGTCGTTACCGGAACACACAATCCGTATCTCGTCGCTCTTTCCATTCTGGTGGCCGCCTTCGCGTCTTACACTGCCCTCGATCTCGGCGGGCACGTGGCGACCGCCCGAGGACTTGCGCGTCGTGTGTGGCTGGTTGCGGCGGCGATCACAATGGGAGGCGGAATATGGTCGATGCACTTCGTCGCCATGCTCGCCTTCATCATGCCGACCCCGATGTCCTACGACATCGGATTAACCACCCTTTCGCTCATGGTGGCGATCTTCGTAACCGGCGGCGGCTTTTACGTCATTAGCCGCAAGAGCGCATCGCTGCTTCGCCTCGTTTTCAGCGGCATCTTCATGGGACTTGGCATTGTCACCATGCATTACACTGGCATGGCGGCCATGCGGGGGCACGCCGAGCCTAGCTACGATCGCATATACGTTGCGCTCTCTATAATCATAGCGATCGGCGCGTCGACGGCGGCACTAGGGCTGGCATTCCGAACGACGGATCTTGGGCAAAAGTTCGTTGCCGCCGTCGTTATGGGTTTGGCCATTTCCGGTATGCATTACACGGCGATGTGGGGCACCATCTTTACCGCTCACGTCCCGCTTCACGAGGCCCAAGGAAACGCAAGTCTCGATCAAACCACTCTGGCACTGGCGGTTGCCGGCATTACGTTTGTCATTCTGGCCGTCGCGTCGATCGTCTCCCTGTCAGAGCGGAAGCGCGCCGAAGAAGCGCTGCGTAGCGCGCGAGCGGAACTCGCACACATCAACCGGGTGACCACCATGGGAGAGCTGACTGCCTCTCTGGCGCACGAAGTGACCCAACCGATTGCCGCCGCAGCCACCAACGCCGAAGCCTGCCTGCGCTGGCTCACTGGCGACCACCCGAATCTCGAAGAGGCGCGCGCGTCTGCGCTGAGTATCGTGAAAGACGCAAAGCGTGCGGCCGAAATCATCAGTCGGATCCGCCAGCTCTTCCAGAAGAGTCCGCCGCAACGGAGGTCGGTTGATATAAACGAAATAATTCGAGAGATGATTGCCCTCCTGCGCAGCGAGGTAACGCGACACTCCATATCAGTCCGAGCGGAGTTGGCGGCAGATCTTCCCCAGATCATGGGAGATCGCGTGCAATTGCAGCAGGTCATGATGAACCTGATTACTAACAGCATCGATGCGATGAAGGATGTGGATGGGCCGCGCGAGCTCGCCATCAAGTCGCAGCGAGCGGAACACGAACAAGTCATGGTGTGCGTCAGCGATACCGGAGCGGGGCTGCCGCCGCAGCAGGCGGACCAGATCTTTAGTGCCTTCTTTACGACGAAGCCTCATGGCACCGGCATGGGATTGTCCATCAGCCGCTCCATCGTTGAATCACATAGCGGCCGCCTCTGGGCTGCCGACAACTCTTCGCGCGGCGCAAGTTTTCACATCATTCTACCGACCAAAATCGAGGCACATGAGCTTATGGGTCCTCCCGCGGCCTAAATGCATCGCAGGGAGCAGCGGGTCAAGGCGTCAAGGCGTTAACATCTGCGCGGGAATCAACGCC
>VAZL01000749.1 GCA_005883445.1 Alphaproteobacteria bacterium
CGCCTTGATGCGAGCCGACGCAATGCCCGTCCGGGTCTTGCTGCGACCAACGATGGCGAGGTTCGCGCCGAGTGCGGCGAGCGCCTCCGCCGCCGCCAGGCCAATGCCATTGGTGGCACCCGTAATCAGGATCTGCTTGTCGTTCACGGCACAGCAATCCAAGGCTCTGGCCACGCGCGGATGATCTGCTTGATCATCACGGCACAGCAATCCAAGGCTCTGGCCACGCGCGGATGATCTGCTTGATCATATTCGACTGCCGGCGAGGGAACGGGGCCAACCTCTCGATGTTATCGAGAGCGCGGCACGAGAATAGCCTGCGTCCATGCGCAATAAAAAATCCGGGAAAAGGAAGCCCCTCGCCTGCGAAGGCAGCGCATTTTCCCATCGTTACTGGAGAGGGTATGCTTCTTGTCGGACCGCCGCATGCAAATAATCTGGTGGGCGCGGCTTTCGGATAGCAATCAAAGAGGCTCAGCCTGTCGTGGAATGGTCGCCCGCGCCTTCAGGTGTGGAAACTGGGTGCCACATGGATTGGGCTGATTATCTGCGGGACGAAGCGGCCAAATATGGGCAACTTGCCGAATCGGCTGAAGAACTATCCATAAAACAAGAACTTCTCGACTTGGCAGCGGTTTGTGAGGAGGCAGCCGATAACTTCGAGGATCGTATGCCGGGCGGCTAACCTGGCCATGCGCAGTGCTACTTGGCGGAGCCATCTACCGGTGCAAGATCGGCGAGCATATAATACCGCACCCGAGCGTACGGAGGACTCAGCCACGTAACTGGAACGCCAGAACCCCTTGTGTGCCTTTCATGAGTTCTGACCGCACAATCGTCGATGCCATCAAGGTGGCGCAGGATTTGCTGCGGCAAAACTTACCCCCGACGCACAACCTTACTGATGCCGCGACGGTGATGCGATTCCGCGAACTCGTCCGTTCCCAGGCGATACGATCGGCTTTGGACCGCAGCAGCGACACACTTCTCACGTTTGCGTTGCGGGAGGTCGAGCGCGTAATTTCCGATCAGTCGCGGACTAATCGCGAGACCATAAATCAGCTCTGGGACATCCTCGACGACCCACATTTGAACAAAGCGTTGGGACTTCCGCAGAACTCCCGGATGACGTCCCGCAGGTCCCGCTTTTGATGTCCTCAAGCAAGCGTGACGCAGGTTTTACGCTTTAACGCGTCGCTACGTGGTCGCCACACTCAAAAGCGAGGGTTGCCGAGGTTGAAGCCGAGCTTGCCCAAGCCGAAGAGCGCTCGCGTGGTCACCGGGCGGACTTCGAGCGCGAGCGCGCCGACCGTCCGGCGACCCGGCGGGCTGAACTTTTTCCGCAGTATCGTCACTTTTCCTCGCGGCTGGCGCCCTGAATTCGCCCTGAGGCGGCCGTTGGAATTCCCCACCGGTTCCTTCGGAGGGGGTTTCCATGTCGGGCGAGAATTCCTACTTCTCGCGCTTCTTCGTGAAGTTCGTCGAGGTCAGCGCCGCCGGCCTCGCTACTGCGATCAGCGCCTATCTGCTAGCGCATTTTGCGGGCTGCTGCGGCCGCTGCCGTCAACAAGCAGAGCCCTGCGCCGCAGCAGGATACCGATGCGCCTGTCGCGCAGCCCGCGCGTAAGGCCGCGAAAGACGCAAACGCGTTGCCGCCGCGCAAGCACACAAAGACCGATACGAGCGAGGCCGAGAAGGAGGCTCGCGGCCAGAAATCGGCGGAAGCCCTGGCCCGGGCCGCACTCGCCAATGTCGACGCCAATCGGCCGGCACCAAATGACGCGCTGATCGAGCCGGGCCTCGCCGACACTCATTCTGTGCCGGGCGACACACAGCCGCGTCGGGCCAACGTGCCGCCGCGCCACACCGATGTCGGGCCGCCGCAGCCAGTCGCCGTTCCTCCCAACGCTGCCGGCATCGAGGCGGCGCCGCATGCTGCCGATGTTCAGCCGCAGCCGGTGGAGATCAGTC
>VAZL01000750.1 GCA_005883445.1 Alphaproteobacteria bacterium
CTCTGCGTCATGCCGGGAGTGACGGCGTTCACGGTGATGCCGAGCTCGCCGATCTCGCGCGCCAAAGCGCGGGTGAAGCCAATTACGCCGGCTTTCGAGGTCGTGTAGTGAAGCCGATTGGGCGTTCCTTCCCACACTCGCGACGACGAGATATTGACGATCTTGCCGCGCCCTTGCGCCTTCATCGCCGGAAATACCGCGCGGCAGGACAGGAACATGCCGCGCAGGTTGACGGCCATGACGCGATCCCATTCATCGACCGGGATTTCCAGCCACGAGCGCCGCGGCAGCACGCTCATCAGCGAGGCGTTGTTGATGAGGACGTCGATCGCGCCGAAGCGCTCAAGCGCGGCCTGCGCCATGGCTTTCGTCGACTCTTCGCTGGCGATGTCGGTTGCGAGCCCCACGGTCTCGAAGCCTTGCGCGGCAAGCGCCTCGGCCACGGATTTCGCAGCCGCGCCGTCGATGTCCGCGGCAACAACGCGGGCCCCCGCCTTGGCGAATTCTTGCGAATAGACCTTGCCGATCCCTTTGCCGCCGCCGGTGATGATGACGGTACGGCCAGTCAAATCAAAGCGCTCGTTCATGTGGGTGCCTCGATGGATCAAGCGCCGACGCCCGCGCCTTTCGGCGCCGCGCCTTCGCGTGCGTGAGCAGGTTCAAGCAACCCGAGATGACTTACCACAGGCCATTGCCCCGCGCCTTCGACCCTGACCTATAATGCGGTAGTTGCATCCAGGTTGCTCATGGCCATTCCTGCAAACCTCGAACTGGCCGCGTACGGCGAGCGCCGACGCTCCAGTCTCGCGCGGTTCTACCTCGAACACGAGCGCCTGGCGATCGGCGGCGGCACGCTCGTTGCCGTGCTGCTGGTTTGGGAGGCGCTCGGGCGCAGTGGTCTCGTCGATCCGCTGTTTATCTCCTTCCCCACGCAGGTCGCCCAGGCAGGCTGGCAATTGAGCCACGATCGCGATTTCTGGAACGACGTTGCAGTCAGCGCAACCGAATTCATCCTGGGCTACGGCGCGGCGCTGGCGCTCGCGATCCCGCTCGGGCTTGCGGTCGGTTTGTCCAAGCGCCTGCAATACATGATCGGCCCCTTCGTCGACACGCTCAACGCGGTGCCGCGCGTGACGCTCCTGCCGCTCATCATCATCTGGTGCGGCATCGGCATCTGGTCGAAGGTTCTGGTGGTTTTCCTCGGCGCCGTCATCCCGATCCTCATCAACACCCAATCCGGCGTCAAGACGAGCGAAGCGCGCTTCATCCGAGTGGCGCGCAGCTTCTCCGCCTCCAGAGTGAAGATTTTTTCGAGCATCATCCTGCCCGGCACTGTGCCCTTCATCTTCACCGGCTTGAAATACGGCGCCGGCCGCGCGCTGCTCGGGGTCGTCGTCGGCGAGCTCTACGCCTCGACGGCGGGCCTCGGCCACATGATCGCCGAGGCCGGCAATACGTTTCAGACCGATGTCGTCTTTTTCGGCGTGCTCGTGTTCATGGCCACGGGGCTGAGCGTGGTCGCGCTGCTCGACGCCGTCGAGCGGCGGTTCGAAAAGTGGCGGCCGGACCCGCGCCGATCATGACCGACACAGCGGATGGCAGGCGCAACGGCATGAGCTCGGCTGCTCCCATGCCGGCGGCAAACGGAGAATTGCAGACGCCGGCGGCCCTGCGTTGGTATCTCGCCCATGAGCGCGCCATTCTCGGCACGCTCGTGGTGATGCTCTTTCTGATCGGCTGGGAGGGCCTCGAGCGCGGCTGGTGGGCCGACATGCTGCGCCCGCTGCTGGGGGCTTCGGCGGGGCGATTGCAGCTCAAGCCGATCTTCATCTCCTCGCCCACGCTCATCGCGGCGGCCGCGTTTCGCATGTTCTTTGTGACCGGGGAGATCTGGCGCGACCTGGCTTGGAGTGGCGCGGGCTACGTCCTTGGCCTTGGTCTAGCGATCGCGGTCGGCATTCCGCTCGGGCTCGCCGGCGGGTGGTATCGTCGCTTTTCCTACGCGGTCGAACCGTTCCTCTCGGCGCTCAATGCCACGCCGCAAGTGGCGTTCCTGCCGCTGATCGTGGTCTGGGTCGGCACCGGGCTCGGCCAACGCGTCTTGATCATCTTCCTCCTGGCGGTACTGCCGCTCGCGATCAACGCTCACGCCGCGGTTCGC
>VAZL01000751.1 GCA_005883445.1 Alphaproteobacteria bacterium
CGCCGATCAAGCCGGCGCTCGATTTGTTCAATGCGGCAAAAGCCAAAGGCGTGGCGGTGGTTTTCATCACCGGCCGCCGCGACCGGGAACGGCAGGCGACGCTGTGGAATCTCGACCGCGCCGGGTATGAAGGCTGGGCCAAGCTCGTCACCCGCCCCGACGACGACCCGCATCCCACGGTCGAAGCCTACAAGACCGAGGAACGTCGCAAACTCGCGGAGGCAGGCTACACGATCATCGCGACCGTCGGCGACCAGCAGAGCGACCTCGACGGCGGTTCCGCCGAATGCACGTTCAAAGTGCCAAATCCTTTTTACTTCATTCGCTGAAGAGCGATCGCAAAAGGCGGCTCACGGCTACAACCCCGCCGCGCCCGCGGCAGCCGGCTAGAGCTTGTGCGGAGAGCCGCGATAACCCTCGAGATCGGCGTACTTGAAAAAGCTCCGGGCTTCTTCGAGGCACTCCTGATTACTCAACACGTCGCGTTCGTTGGGATGCTTCGCGGTCGGAAATTTCAGAGTCATGGAGTCGAGCTGCTTGCCGCCTTCCTCGAAAATGTCGCGGGCCGCATCGATACACAAGAACGACGTGATGGCTGAATCATAGTCCACGAAGGTTTTGTCCGGCGAGACGAAGAACGCACGCGTCGCATCATTGCGGTTCTTCGCATCCTGGATGTCCTTCACGAATGCAAGATTGGCGTCGTTGAGCGCCTTGAATTGCTGTATGCCGACGACAGACGCAGGAATCGGAATAGGAGCCCCGGGCAGGCCCGAAACGGGGTTCGCCAGGTTGAACATGATGTTGCCGATCATGTACGCCGTGAAATCGTTCTGGAGATAGACGACCTGCTTCACCCCGCCCAACGACATCACGCCCGAGCACTGGGCGCACGATTCCAGCGACGTGTAAAGCGTGACGTTCTGGAGCGAGAACGCGCGTGATTTGTCGCCAATGCGATCGCCGGTTTTCCAGCTATCGAAAATGTCGGTGAGACTGAACAGACGTCTGACCATGCGCGACTCTGCGTGCTCGGCCGAGCTCCTGAAGAAATCATTGTGATTGAAATCGAAGTCGATGATCTCGCCGTTGCCGTCGACGGCGACGCAAGCAATGTTGTGCCCGACGTATCGATCCCAGTTGACCCGCAGTCGATCCGGATCGGCGATCATGTCTCCACGATAGCGTTGCGTCGGCTGCAGCGGCTGGACCGCCTCCATCTGCTTGACGCGCCGCGGATAGGATCCGAGCGGGCCTCGTTTGTTGCCGTTCCAAAATCGCACCATCAATTTCATGAGCAGGTGGCAATAGATCTGGTGCCGCTCCTTGACCGCGTCGTTTGCCAGTTCGGGCGCGGCCGCGACGAGGTCCACGTCCACGACCTCGCGCAGTTGCTTTCCCCAATATTTGGCGAACGGCTCCTGATCGACGAACCCCGGCGGCGGCGATGCCGGAGCCTGCGCCTGCGCCGCCGTGAGCGTCGCTTCCGCAAACGCGCCTGCGGTGCCGGCGACGCCCGCCGTTGTGACGATAAAGTCGCGCCGATTGATCCGATCACGATCGCTCATGGCATGCCTCCTCGTTCGACTGATCCGTCGCAACGCAAACCGAGACGTTTCGCGCGGCTCTTGCGCTGCCCTCCTCGGCGACTCCGTAGCCGCTCCGCGGTCTGGCTCACCCGCCTGCGAGCTGGGTGCGCGCTCTGAAGTCCGGTGTGCCCGGGGTATAGGCGCCTTTCGCCCACGCGTCTCTGCTTCGCTTGAGGGTAAAGGCGTCTGCGACGCGACTGTCCGCGCTTTTCGATCGCTTCTTTCTGCCCCGCTTGGCTTGTCCGCCATGCGCCAAATTCCACAGCGCTCGCGCGCGATAGTGCCCGTAGAGACGCATGAATTCCGCGAGATAGGTCCGCGCCAATTGCGGATTGCCCTTGATCTCGAGCAGGTTCTCGTCGTTCTTGTGCGTCGAGTTGTTGCTCAAGTTCGCGGAGCCCGTATAGATCGTGGGGTCGTCGGTGTCGGCGTCGATGACGATGAACTTGTGGTGGATATGTACCGCCGGAGGGCCTCGTTTCTTCGGTCCCGCCTTCGGCGGCGCCAGCGTGCTCTCGCTGCTGAGATCGACCGAGCTCAGCTCCGGCAAAAATTCGGCGGGCGTGGCGCCGGGACGGAAGAACGAATATGCCAATACCTTCTTGTCCTTGCGCGAGCGGTTGAACAGCGTCACCTTGATCTGCGTAGCCGCGCTCGGCTGGCGCGGGGCTTCGCCCGAGTCGGAGCGATTGTTCTTCTTGGCCGTCGGGTCCGAGATGCTGTTGAGCAGTCCGTAGAGCAGTTTCTTGCGATCGCCCGTCGCCAGCAGCGACGTGATCAGCTCCGGGTCGGTGGGATCGAACATGCAGAAGATCACCGAGCTCTTCGCGCCCTTGACGGACGCGATCACGGTGTCGATGGAGACCCGCTTGTTCTTCGGCTCGGGTGAGAAGAATACGCGCACCGTCGTCTTTCCGATTTTGATCGGTCGAGACCAGGCCGCGTCTCGCGAGCTGGGGCGAGTTGAAGATGTGAACGAGGTTGGCTTGGCTGGTCAGCCCTTCGGGCGTGAAGTTCGCCGACCCCATCAGCACCCGTCCTCCTTTCACGTCGACCAGGAACTTGTCGTGCATGATGTTGGTCTTCGAACGAGGCTTGCCCTCGAAGCGCTGCGATTTCAGCAGTTTGATCGCCGGACGGTCGGTCGTATCGTTGCTGCGGTCTTCGTAGACTATGGATAAATCTCCCTTGAAGCCCTTGAGCGCGGGCACGACCCAGCGCTTGTCGGTCAGATGGTAGATGGCGCCGTCGACCTCCTTGGCGCCCGTCAGAATGCGGGCGAACGAATCCTCCAGGCCGTTGGCCAACCAATCCATCACTTGCGGGATTTTCGATTGCGGATCGGGGAACTCCCGCGAGAAGGCCTGCGAACTGACGACGGCGCGGTTGAACCAAGTTGCGATTCCGTCTTCCTCCACGCGCGGGAGCGTGACGGAAATCGTGGTTTCTGCGTCGTGCTGGAGCGCAAGATCCTTCGGGCCGCTGCCGCGGACCGGCGTGATCGTATATTTGAAGGTCTTGCCGCGATCGGAATCGTCGATGCCGGAATCCCACCAAAGAAATTTTTGCAACGGCGCCACGTTGCTGGGCAGAGGTTGCGAATTCGGTCCCGGCGGGTTGAAGCCGATCTTGTTGAGGAGATAGCCGTCCTTCTCGCCCGGACTGAATCCCGGGCTGCGCCGGACCGCGAATCCGAGGAAGTCCGGAAATCGTTTGCCGTCGGGCCAATCCATCGCCAGCAGGACGAGAGTGGGCGATGTATAGGCCTGCGCCGCGACCGCCTGCGATCGGCCAGCGTCGGATGCGCGGGAGCTGCGCCGAGTTCGTGCCATGGCTCTTCCCCCTGCAAAAGCAAAATGTCGTTCTGGATTTCGAAAGTGTGATTGAAAAAGTCGGCAACTGCAAGTATCGGTAGAGCCAATCGCGCTAATCCGCGCTCACAGTTGCGTTAGATCGATCGCAGGATCTGCGGGAGCACGCGCCCCACGGGCGCCAACCCGTCCTTCGCGGTCACGTTTCAAACTGAGCCTTGCGCCATTTCAACGCGGCGCCCAATCCTTCCTTGCGGGCGAGTTCGCGGAACTGTGTTGCGACCTCGGTCTGCGCGGCATAGAGCGGCGCGACCACGTCGATGCCGGCCTGCATCGCGTTGCGAAAGCCGGCGGCGTCGGCACCGCGATTGATGGCGAGCTTGGTGGCCGCAAGCGCCTCGGGGGCGATCAGCGCCATGCGCCGAGCAAATTTCAGCGTGTCGTCGGATAGACTGTCACGCGGCACCACGCGGTTGACCATGCCGAGCCCGAGCGCCGTCGGCGCGTCGATCATGTCGCCGAGATAGAGGAGTTCGCGCGCCTTCTTGAAGCCGATGATCCATGGCATCACGAAGCCGGGCCCGGACTGCGAGTATCTGCTTTCGGGCTCGCCGAACATCGCATCGTCTGCGGCGATCGTAAGGTCGCAGAACATCGCCAGCTCGCAGCCGGCTCCGAGCGCGTGGCCTTGCACCGAGGCAAGCACGGGCTTGCGCATGTACCAGGGCATCAGCTCGAGCGCGAGGCTGGTGCCGAGCCGCTCGTGATATTTGAGCGCATCGTGTCGCCAGGCCTCGCCGCCGGAACCGCCGGCGAGGTCGTATCCCACGCAGAAGCTGCGGCCGGCCCCGCGCAGCACCACCACGCTGGTCGCCGGATCCTCGTCCGCCCTGGTCATCGTCGCGGCAAGCTCGCGGCGCAGATCCGTACTCAGCGCATTGAGCTTTTCCGGGCGATTCAACGTGACGAAACCAACCTTCGCATCGGTCTCGTAGAGCACCAGAGCCTGGGTCATTCTCGGTTCCCCCGCCACCGCAGTGCTAGGAGGCGAGCCACTGCGTGAAGCGCTCTTCGAGCGCGACGATCCGGTCCGCCTCCCATTCGTCGTCCTCCCGGATCGAGACCGCGAGATTCTCGCTGTAGGTCGGAAGCACAACCGCGATGTCGTGCGGGATGAATTCGAAGGCCGCCGGATTGGTCGGGCCGTAGTAGAGCCGCCGGTTGAACTCGGCCTGGGGCTTGGCTTGCACGGCGAACTGGATGAATTCCCACGCGAGCTTGCGGTTGGGCGCGCCCTTGAGCACGCACCACGTGCTCGTGCTGCGGACCGCGCCGTTCCAGACCAGCTCGACCGGCACGCCCGCCTCCTTCAGCTCGCTTGCGCGTCCATTCCAGATCGACATCATATCGACCTCGCCATCGCGGACGAGCTGT
>VAZL01000295.1 GCA_005883445.1 Alphaproteobacteria bacterium
CTCGACCAGCCGTTGCGGCGTCGATAGCGCCTTACCGAAGGTCAGCTTGCCGGTGCGCTCGTCGAAGGCCGCGACATCGGTGAAGGTACCGCCGATGTCGGCGGCGAGCCGAAGGCTGGAACCATTGGCCGTCGATGCAATGCGTTGCTTCATGTTCCAATCGGTGGTGATTGCACGTGACGCGCCGCGCGACCTCGATGGGTTCCCTGTCCCCGTCGACGGCAAAGGGGGTCAGGGGTCAGCAAGCCCGGCGGCGGAAGGCGAGACAATGCGCGATGAGAAGGCGCCGGACAACGTGCATCGGGCGACCGGGCCGCCTCCGCGGCAACCATCGTTTGACCGGGTCTTCGTCGCCCAATTTAGCTGTGGACCTCCGCCCCGCTTGGGGCGATCGCCCTCGCACCATCCACTCGGCCTGGCTCTAACATACTGAACTTCCTATATTTTTCCGCTGAAGAAAATTTTGACCCTGGTCGGTGGAACCATTGGATCGTTGCCGCGTTTGCGGCGTCAGGAGGTGGTCCGACCTGGACGCACCGAGGGGTATTAGAGACATGGCCGGATCCAACCGGTCGCAAGACATTTTTCCGCACACGGCCTCTAGATCGCCCGCCGCCGCAGGGGGCGCGCGGTCGATCGTTGCCGGGCGCACGCCGCCGCGGTCGCGGCGGACGGGGCACACGGCCGGTTCCAATCTCAAGTCCCCAGCGACCACTGACTCAACCCTGCGTGTCCAAAGATCGCAGCGGCGCCACGATATGGCCGTGACAGCGCCCCTGCGCCCGTGACATCGTGCGCCGGTTCATCCGCGCCGGAGGAGACTATGCAACCGAACAATGAGCCGGTTGGCGAACTCAAGGCCAATGGTCCATCTCCGAGTGCGGTGCCGGCTGAAATGCCCGATAGCCGCGTCAATGGCGGCGCATCGCCCGAGCTGCACGACCTCTTGAATGCGCTGCAGTCCATGCGCGTGGGCGACTTCTCTGTCCGCATGCCCGGCAATCAGGTCGGCCTCTTGGGCAAGATCGCCGACACCTTCAACGAGATCGTGGCCGCCAACGAACGCATGGCGCAGCAGCTCGAGCGCGTCGGTCAAGTCGTGGGCCGCGAAGGAAAGACGCGCCAGCGGGTGAAGTTCGACCTGTCGCATGGGGCTTGGGGCGAGATGGAGACCTCAGTCAACACCCTCATCGACGATCTGCTTTGGCCGACCACGGAAGTGACTCGCGCCATCAGCGCCGTCGCGCAGGGTGATTTGCTGCAAACTGTGCGCCTCGAGGTCGACGGCCGGCCGCTGCAAGGCGAGTTCCTGCGCTCGGCCAGCATCGTCAACACCATGATCAAGCAGCTCAGCGTGTTCACCTCCGAGGTGACGCGCGTGGCGCGCGAGGTCGGCACCGAAGGCAAGCTCGGCGGTCAAGCGCAGGTGCGCGAGGTGACCGGCGTCTGGAAAGACCTGACCGAGAACGTCAACTCGATGGCCTCGAACCTCACCGCGCAAGTCCGCAACATCGCCGACGTGACCATCGCGGTCGCCATGGGCGATCTCTCGAAGAAGATCACGGTCGACGTGCGCGGCGAGATTTTGCAGCTCAAGGAAGCCATCAACACGATGGTCGATCAATTGCGGTCCTTCGCCTCGGAGGTGACGCGCGTCGCGCGCGAGGTCGGCACCGAAGGCAAGCTCGGCGGCCAGGCGATCGTGCCCGGCGTCGCCGGCACCTGGAAGGATCTGACCGACTCGGTGAACGCCATGTGCGGCAACCTCACCGACCAGGTGCGCAACATCGCCCAGGTGACGACGGCGGTGGCGCGCGGCGATCTTTCGCGCAAGATCACGGTCGAGGTACGCGGCGAAATTCTCGAGCTCAAGGACACCTTCAATACGATGGTGGACCAGTTGAACTCGTTCGCGTCGGAGGTGACCCGCGTCGCGCGCGAAGTCGGCACCGAAGGCAAGCTCGGCGGCCAGGCCCAGGTGCCGGGCGTCGCCGGCACGTGGAAGGATCTGACCGACAGCGTCAACTTCATGGCCTCGAACCTGACCGCGCAGGTCCGCAACATCGCCGACGTCGCGACCGCCATCGCCGGCGGCGACCTCTCCAAGAAGATTACGGTGAACGTGAGCGGCGAAATCCTGCAGCTCAAGGAGACCATCAATACGATGGTCGATCAGCTCAACGCGTTCGCCGGCGAGGTGACGCGCGTTGCGCGCGAGGTCGGCACCGAAGGGCGCCTCGGCGGGCAGGCCAACGTGCTCGGCGTCGCCGGCACTTGGAAGGACTTGACCGACAGCGTCAATTCGATGGCGTCGAACCTGACCGCCCAGGTCCGCAACATCGCCGAGGTCTCGACCGCGATCGCCAGCGGCGACCTCTCCAAGAAGATTACGGTCGACGTGCGCGGCGAAATCCTCGAGCTCAAGGACACCATCAACACCATGGTGGACCAGCTCAACGCGTTTGCCGGCGAGGTGACGCGCGTCGCGCGAGAAGTCGGCACCGAAGGCAAGCTCGGCGGCCAGGCCCTGGTGCGCGGCGTCGCCGGCACCTGGAAGGACTTGACCGACAGCGTCAATTCGATGGCGTCGAACCTGACCGGGCAGGTCCGCAACATCGCCGAGGTCGCGACCGCGGTGGCGCAAGGCGACCTGTCGAAAAAGATCACCGTCAACGTGAGCGGCGAAATCCTGCAACTCAAGGAGACGCTCAACACGATGGTCGATCAGCTCAACGCCTTCGCCGCGGAAGTCACGCGCGTGGCGCGCGAGGTCGGCACCGAAGGCAAGCTCGGCGGCCAGGCGCAAGTGCCGGGCGTCGCCGGCACCTGGAAGGACTTGACCGACAGCGTGAACTCGATGGCGGGCAATTTGACCGGCCAGGTCCGCAACATCGCCGAGGTGGCGACCGCGATTGCCGGCGGCGACCTCTCGCGCAAGATCACGGTCGACGTGCGTGGCGAAATCCTTCAGCTGAAGGAAACGCTCAACACCATGGTGGACCAGCTCAACCGTTTCGCCGGGGAGGTGACGCGCGTGGCACGCGAGGTCGGCACCGAGGGGCGCCTCGGCGGGCAGGCGAACGTGCCGGGCGTCGCGGGCACCTGGAAAGACCTCACCGACAGCGTGAATTCGATGGCGGGCAATCTCACCGCCCAGGTGCGCAACATCGCCGAGGTGACGACGGCGGTGGCGCGCGGCGATCTCTCGCGCAAGATCACGGTGGACGTGAAGGGCGAAATTCTGGAGCTCAAGAACACCATCAAC
Source organism: Alphaproteobacteria bacterium (assembly GCA_005883445.1). Taxonomy (GTDB): domain Bacteria; phylum Pseudomonadota; class Alphaproteobacteria; order Rhizobiales; family Xanthobacteraceae; genus VAZQ01. The sequence continues at coordinate 3,266 of VAZL01000295.1, forward strand.
ACCATGGTGGACCAGCTCAACGCCTTCGCGTCGGAAGTCACGCGCGTCGCGCGCGAGGTCGGCACCGAGGGCAAGCTCGGCGGCCAGGCGCAAGTGCCGGGCGTCGCCGGCACCTGGAAGGACCTCACCGACAACGTCAATTTCATGGCCTCGAACCTCACCGCGCAGGTCCGCAACATCGCCGAGGTCGCGACCGCGATCGCGGGCGGCGACCTTTCCAAGAAGATCACGGTCGACGTCCGCGGCGAGATCCTGCTGCTGAAGGAAACGCTGAACACCATGGTCGAGCAGTTGCGCTCGTTCGCCGCCGAGGTGACGCGCGTGGCGCGCGAGGTCGGCACCGACGGGCGCCTCGGCGGTCAGGCCGTGGTGCCGGGCGTCGCCGGCACCTGGAAGGACTTGACCGACAACGTCAATCTGCTCGCCGCCAACCTGACCACCCAGGTCCGCAACATCGCCGAGGTGACCACGGCGGTGGCGCGCGGCGACCTGTCCCGCAAGATCACCGTCGACGTGAAGGGCGAGATTCTGGAGCTCAAGGACACCATCAACACCATGGTGGACCAGCTCAACGCATTCGCGTCGGAGGTGACGCGCGTCGCGCGCGAAGTCGGCACCGAGGGCTTGCTCGGCGGCCAGGCCGCCGTGCCGGGCGTCGCCGGCACCTGGAAGGACTTGACCGACACGGTCAACGTGATGGCGGCCAATCTGACCGAGCAGGTGCGCGGCATCGTGAAGGTCGTGACGGCCGTCGCCAACGGCGACCTCAAGCAGAACCTGACGGTGAAATCGAAGGGCGAGGTGGCGGCGCTCGCCGAGACCATCAACAACATGACCGACACGCTCGCGATCTTCGCTGACCAGGTCACCAGCGTCGCGCGCGAGGTGGGCGTGGAAGGCCGCCTCGGCGGCCAGGCCAACGTGCCCGGCGCAGCCGGCACCTGGAAGGACCTCACCGGCAACGTCAACCTGTTGGCCGCGAACTTGACGACGCAGGTGCGCGCCATCGCCGAGGTCGCGACCGCGGTGACCAAGGGCGACCTGACCCGGTCGATTCAGGTCGACGCGCGCGGCGAGGTGGCCACGCTCAAGGACAACATCAACACGATGATCGACAACCTGCGGCTCACCACCGACCGCAACACCGAACAGGATTGGTTGAAGACCAACCTCGCCAAATTCACCAACATGCTGCAGGGCCAGCGTGATCTGGTCACCGTCGGCCGGCTCCTGCTGTCCGAGCTCACGCCCCTGGTCAACGCGCAGCTCGGCGTCATCTACCAGGCGACGAGCGAAGAAGCGCCCAGCCTGCACCTGCTGTCGGCCTATGCCGACGACGGCCTCAATGGGCATCCCGAGCAGCTTCTGGTCGGCGAGGGACTGATCGGGCAGTGCGCCGCCGACAAGCGGCGAATGCTGATCAGCGAAATGCCCAAGGGCGCCGTGCCGATCGGATCGGCGCTGTTCAAGGCGGTTCCGCGCAATATCGTGGTGCTGCCGGTGCTGTTCGAAAATCAGGTCAAGGCGGTGATCGAACTCGCCTCGCTCGGCGAATTCACCGAGCTGCAGATGATGTTCCTCGAGCAGCTTACCACCAACATCGGCATCGTGCTCAACAGCATCGAGGCGACGATGCAGACGGAAGGACTGCTCAAGCAATCGCAGCAACTCGCGGGCGAATTGCAAACGCAGCAGCGCGAGCTGCAGCAAACCAACGACCAGCTCGAGCAGAAGGCCGAGCAGCTCGCTGAGCGCAACGTCGAGGTGGAGCGCAAGAACCAGGAAATCGAGCAGGCGCGCCGCGCGCTGGAGGAGAAGGCAACCGAGCTCGCGCTGACCTCCAAGTACAAATCGGAATTCCTCGCCAACATGTCGCACGAGCTGCGCACGCCGCTCAACAGCATCCTGATCCTGGGACAGCAGCTCGCGGACAACCCGGACGGCAATCTCGTGCCCAAGCAGGTCGAGTTCGCCCGCACCATCCACGGCGCCGGCACCGACCTCTTGAACCTGATCAGCGACATTCTCGATCTATCCAAGATCGAATCCGGAACCGTGACGGTGGATGCGGAAGACATCGCGTTCGCGAACCTGCTCGACATGGTGTCGCGTCCGTTCCGGCACGAGGCCGAGACGCGGCAACTTTCGTTCGAGGTCAGTCTCGACCCCAATCTCGGACGCAGCATCAACACCGACTCGAAGCGCCTACAGCAAGTTCTCAAGAACCTGCTCTCGAACGCGTTCAAGTTCACCACGGAAGGCGGCGTGCGGCTAAGCATTTCGGAGGTCCAGAGCGGCTGGAGCGCCGGGCACCCGGTGCTCAAGCAGACGCCGACGGTGGTGGCCTTCGAAGTCTCCGACACCGGCATCGGCATTCCGCAGGAGAAGCAGAAGGTCATTTTCGAGGCGTTCATGCAGGCCGACGCCAGCACCAGCCGCAAATACGGCGGCACCGGGCTGGGGCTTGCCATCAGCCGCGAGCTGTCGAACCTTCTCGGCGGCGAAATCCAGCTGCGCAGTTCGCCGAACGTGGGCAGCACCTTCACGCTCTATCTGCCGCTGAAATACGTCGGCCCGAGCACGGCGCCCAAGCCGGCGGCCACCGCCTCGATGCAGGTGGTGGTGCACGCGCCCAGCATCCATGTCGTGCCGGAGCGTCCGATCGAGCAGATTCCCGACGATCGGCTCGAAATCCAGCCCGGCGACTCGATCCTGCTCGTGGTCGAGGACGACCCGCACTATACCCGCATCATGGTGGATCTGGCGCGCGAGAAGGGCTTCAAGGTGCTGGTCGCCGCACGCGGCGCCGATGCACTCGACCTCGCCAAGCAGTATCAGCCGACCGCCGTGTCGCTCGACGTGTTCCTGCCCGACATGCTGGGCTGGACCGTGCTCAGCCAGCTCAAGCAGAACCCGCTGACGCGGCATATTCCGGTGCAAATCATCACTCTGGACGAAGACCGCCAGCATGGCCTGGCGCGGGGCGCCTTCTCCTTCGTCACCAAGCCGACTTCTCCCGAGGGTGTGGAAGCGGCCCTGGCGCGCATCAAGGAATACGCCAAGCCGCGCCGCAAGCGGCTCCTGGTCGTGGAAGATGACCGCGCCGAGCAGATGAGCATCGCGGAACTGCTCGGCCACGACGACATCGAAATCGTGACCGCCGGCACCGGCTCCGAGGCCTTGCGCGTTCTGCGCCGAGAGCCCTGCGACTGCGTCGTGCTCGATCTGCGGCTGCCGGACATGTCGGGCTTCGAGGTGTTGGAGGAACTGCGCGACGACGCCGGCCTGTCCGACGTGCCGGTGGTGGTGTTCACGGGGCGTGAACTGTCGGCGGAGGAAGACGCCGAACTGCACACCATGGCGCGCAGCATCGTGGTCAAGGGCGTCGAATCGCCAGAGCGTCTGCTCGACGAAACCGCCTTGTTCCTGCACCGCATCGTCACCGACCTCCCCCCCGACAAGCAGCGCATGCTCGAGCGCCTCACCAGCTCCGACGAGGACCTGGTCGGTCGCACTGTGCTGTTGATCGATGACGACGCGCGCAACATCTTCGCCTTGTCGAGCGTGCTGGAACGGCGCGGTATGCGCGTGCTCACCGCCACGACCGGCAGCGAGGCGATCGCGCTCGCCGAAACGACGCCCGATCTGGCGATCGTCCTCATGGACATCATGATGCCGGAGATGGACGGATATCAGACCATTCGAGTGATCCGGCAGAAGCCGGCCTTCCGGCGGCTGCCGATCATCGCGCTGACGGCAAAAGCCATGAAGGGCGACCGCGAAAAATGCATGGAGGCGGGCGCCTCCGACTATCTGGCCAAACCGGTCAACACCGAGCAGCTGTTATCGGCGCTGCGCATGTGGCTGCATCGCTAGCCGGGGAGAGGGGCGATGGCCTCTGAGGACAAGGTCAATATCCTGCTGGTCGACGACCAGCCAGCCAAACTCTTGAGCTACGAGACCATTCTGGCCGAGCTCGGCGAGAGGCTCATCAAGGCTGCCTCGGCCAAAGAGGCGCTCGAACACCTCCTCAAGCATGACATTGCCGTCATCCTCGTGGACGTGTGCATGCCCGAACTCGACGGCTTCCAACTGGCCGCGATGATCCGCGAGCATCCGCGTTTTCAGCGCACCGCGATCATCTTCATTTCCGCCATCCATTTGACCGACGTCGACCGCCTGCGCGCCTATGAAATGGGCGCGGTCGATTACGTCCCGGTGCCGGTCATTCCCGAAGTGCTGCGCGCCAAGGTCAGGATCTTCGCCGAGCTCTATCGCAAAACCAGGCAGCTCGAACAGCTCAACCAGGAGCTCGAGCGTCGCGTTGCGGAGCGAACGGCGGAACTGGAGGCCTCGACCGCGCGGCTGATGCAGAGCGAAGAGCGTCGCAGCTTGGCGCTGGCCGCCGGTCAGATGGGATCGTGGGAATGGGATCCCGTCAACGGCCACTTCGTGTGGGACGATGGGCAATATCGGATCTTCGGCGTCGATCCCGCGAGCTTCGACCTCACCGTCGACAATATCAGGGCGCTCATCCACCCCGAGGACTGGAAGCATCTGCAGAACGCGATCAAGCCGGCGGCGCCCAACACGCCGAGCTTTCAGAGCGAATTTCGCGTCTGCCGGCCGAACGGCGAGCTGCGCTGGTGTATCGGAACGGCGGTGGCGAGCGTCGACGCCACTGACAACATCGTGCGCATCAGCGGCGTGACCGTCGACATCACCGACCGCAAGGAGGCTGAAGAGCGCCAAGCGCTGTTGGCGCGCGAGGTCGACCACCGTGCGCGCAACGCCTTGGCGCTGGTGCAGTCAATCGTGCGCCTGACCCGCGCGGACACCATCAAGTCCTATGTCGCCGCGGTCGACGGACGCATCGGCGCGCTGGCGCGCGCGCACACGCTGCTCGCGCAGAGCCGCTGGCAGGGCGCCGATCTCGCGCGCCTCGTCGACGAAGAGCTCGCCCCCTACCGCGCGGATGCTCCCGAGAGGATAGCGGCGGCCGGCCCCGACGTCTCGCTCGAGCCACGCACCGCTCAAACGCTCGCGCTCGCGCTGCACGAGCTCTGCACCAATGCCGCCAAATACGGCTCGCTATCGGTGATGTCGGGGCGCGTGGAAGTGAATTGGGAATTGCAGCCGCACAGCCTTCTCTTGCGCTGGACCGAGAGCGGCGGCCCGCGACCGCAGGCGCCGGCCGCGCCGGGCTTCGGCATCCGGATGATCAGCGCCAGCATCGAACGCCAGCTCGCGGGCGAGGCCGCCTTCCATTGGCGGCCTGAAGGCCTGCACTGCAGCGTGTGCGTGCCCCGCGGCGACAGCATCGAACCGCTGGCGCACCGTACCGGCGCCCATTGGACGGTGGGCGAGGACCGGTCGGCGCTTCCGCTTCAGCTCGAGACCGGCAACCGCGTGCTTTTGGTCGAAGACGAGATTTTGGTCGCCATGATGATGAAGGACATCCTGACCGAACTCGGATTTTCGGTCATCGGACCCTTCAGCCGGCTGGCCGAGGCCATGGTCGCTGCCGTGCACGACAACATCGATGCGGGCATCATTGACGTCAATCTCGGCGGAGAATTCGTCTACCCGGTCGCTGACGTGCTGGCGGCGCGGGAAATTCCGTTCGTTTTCATCACCGGCTATGGCGTCGAGAGCATCGATAGTCGGTTCGGCTACGTGCCGATCGTCAAGAAGCCGGTGCAACGGCAAGTGCTGCAGAAGATCTTCATCCCCGCCGACAGCGGCGAGCCCGCGAAATTCTCCCAACGGCGATATGGCGCCGGCCGTCTCGGTCGCACCGCATCCGCCGGTCAGTCGTAATCGCAAAACCACCACTCCTTCCCGCGCCTGCGGCCTCACCTTAAGGGCGTCGACGTGCGTCAACGCGCCGACGCTCGCACTCGGGTTCGTCAAAGTGACCGCCATCCGATCCCGCCGTGCGTAGGATCAAGGCTGCATAGAATTGCGACGCTATCGCCGCCAGCTGCCCAGCAGGGCGGCGACGGCCCCTGGCCGGAACGAAAAATCCCTAACGAAATCAACGGAGATCGGCTTGGCACGGTCTTTGCTGCTCTGCAGCATACCGGGCCAACGGGGGCCGTTCGCGCGGTGCTTCGGCATGCGCGCTGCTCAAAAAAGAAGCCGAAAGCGACCCCATGTCTGGCGATTTCAACCCCGAGCAAAAGCGTTACCTCGAAGGCTTCGTCGCCGGCCTGCAGATCGCCAAGGCCGCGCGCGCGAGCACCGGCGCCCCCACCGGCTCGGGAGCGAAAACGGCGGAGCCGGGCGGGCCCGGCGCCGCGCATTTGCGCGCCCAGGATCGCGTGCTTGCCGCTGGCGGCAAGCTCTCCGAGCAGGAGAAATTCAAGCGCGAGCTCCACCCTTTCGACGGCTACGAACGCCTCAAGGCGCAGCCTATATGTGCCGGTTGCGGATTCCGAACGGCATCCTCAAGCATTGGCAATTCGCCGGCATGGCCGACCTCGCGCAGCGTTACGGCGGCGGCTACGCGCATGTCACCACGCGCGCCAACCTGCAAGTGCGCGAGATCGAGCCGAAGAACGCCGTCGCCATGGTCGAGGCGATCCAGGATCTCGGCCTGTGCTCGCGCGGCTCGGGCGCCGACAATATTCGCAACGTCACGGGCTCGCCCACCGCCGGCATCGATCCGCAGGAGCTGATCGACACCCGGCCCTACGCGCGCGAATGGCATTTCCACATCCTCAACGAACGCGCGCTCTACGGCCTGCCGCGCAAGTTCAATGTCGGCTTCGACGGCGGCGGCATCATTCCCGTGCTGGAGGATACCAACGACATCGGTTTCCAAGCGGTCGAGGTGAAGGAGGGCTGCGAGGTCGCGCCCGGCGTGTGGTTTCGCCTGATGATCGGCGGCATCACCGGGCACAGGGACTTCGCGCGCGAGACCGGCGTGGTGGTCAAGCCCGCCGACGCCACCAAGGTGGCCGATGCCATCGTGCGCGTATTCATCGATCATGGCGGGCTGGTCGAGGAAAAGCTCGGCCGCAAGCTCGATCGCGTGGCCGGCGGTGCGTTCGCGCCGCGCCCGCCGTTCGACCGCACCGCCCATATCGGCGTGCATCCGCAGAAGCAGCCCGACCGCACTTGGGTCGGCGTCGTCCTCCCGGTCGGCAAGATGACCGCCGATCAGATGCGAGGGCTCGCGCAGATCGCGCGCGATCTCGGCGACGGCGACATTCGGCTCACGGTCTGGCAGAACCTGATCATCTCCGGCGTGCATTCGGAAAGCGTGAAGGCGGCGCAAGCAGGCATCGAAGCGCTCGGCCTCTCCACCAGTACGAATTCGATTCGCGCGGGACTCGTTGCCTGCACCGGCAATATCGGTTGCAAGTTCGCCGCCTCCGACACCAAGCGGCACGCCGAGGAAATCGCGCGCTCGTGCGAAAGCCGCGTCGCGCTCGATGGCCCCGTCAACATCCATCTCACCGGATGCCATCATTCCTGCGCACAGCATTACATCGGCGACATCGGCTTGCTCGCCTGCAAAGTGCAGACCTCCGAAGACGGCGACACGGTCGAGGGCTACCACATTCACGTCGGCGGCGGATTCGGCGCTGACGCCGCGATTGCGCCGGAGATCTACCACGACGTCAAAGCCGAGGATGCGCCGAAGGTCGTCGAGCGCATGCTCAAGGCCTATCTCGCGCACCGCGCATCGCCGCAGGAAAGCTTTCTCGCTTTCACCCGCCGGCACGAGATCGATGCGCTGCGGTCTCTGATCGACGAGGTGGTCGGATGACCCTTCCGCCGCGCGCCTCGCTGCCGTCGCTCATTCCGGAGAGCGCGCCCTCCAGCGCCGAGCAGCGCGTGTGGCTCAACGGCCTGTTCGCTGGGCTGCTCTCGCTCGAAGACGGCATCACTCCGCTGTCGTTGGACCAGGCGGCGGCGCTGCTGCCGGGCGCGCTCGATCTCGCGGCGCCCGCCACTTCGACCGGCGAGGACGACGACGGCGCGCCGTGGCACGACCCGGCCATGGCGCTCGCCGATCGCATGAAGCTCGCCGAAGGCCGTCCGCTGCGCCGGCGGATGATGGCAGCGATGGGACAACAGGACTGCGGACAATGCGGATACAACTGTCAGGACTATTCGGACGCCATCGTCCTGCAAAAGGAGGAGCGACTGAATCTTTGCGTGCCCGGTGGCAAAGAAACCACCCGCACGCTCAAGGCGCTGCACCAGGAGATCGGCAAGGCCCCGGCGTCGGCCGAGACGCCGAGCAAGACCCCTACGCCTGCCGCTGCTACGGTTGCACCGGCCGGCGCGCCGGGATGTTCGCGCGAGTGCCCGACCGCGGCGCGCTTTCTGTCGCGCACGTGCCTCAACAAGGCGGGCTCCGAGAAGGAGACCTGGCATATTGAGTTCGATCTGGCGGCGACCGGCATCGATTATGCGGTCGGCGATGCCTTCGGCGTATTCCCGACCAACGATCCCGTGCTCGCCGACGCCGTGATTGCGGCGCTCGCCGCCCCGCCCGATTTCCCGATCGGCGGCCGGGCGCTGCGCGACGTGTTGATCGACGGCGTCTCGCTCGGCGCCGCCCCCGACATGCTGTTTCAGCTCTTCTCCTATATCACCGGCGGCGACCGGCGTCAGAAGGCGAAAGCGCTCGCCGCCGGCGAGGATCCGGACGGCGACGCCGCCACGCTCGACGTGCTCGCCGCGATCAAAAAATTTCTCGGCGTGCGTCCCGATCCGGAAGCCTTCGTCGAGGCGCTCGATCCGCTGCAGCCGCGGCTCTATTCCATCGCGTGCTCGCCCAGGGTCGATCGCCACCGAATGGCGCTGTGCGTCGATGCGGTGCGCTACCCGATCAATGGCCGCACGCGGCTTGGCGTCGCGTCCACCTTCCTCGGCGAGCGCGTGCGCTCCGGAGACACGGTGAACGTCTTCGTCCAGAAGGCGCAGCACTTCGGTCTGCCGGCCGATCCCTCCGTGCCCATCATCATGATCGGTCCCGGCACCGGCATCGCGCCGTTCCGCGCCTTCCTGCACGAACGCATGGCGAGCAAAGCACCCGGGCGCAACTGGTTGTTCTTCGGCCACCAGCGGCGCGATTGCGATTTCTTCTACGAGGACGAGCTCGCCGGCATGAAGGCCGCGGGCACGCTGACCAGGCTCTCGCTCGCCTGGTCGCGCGACGGCGCCGAGAAGTTCTACGTCCAGGATCGCATGCGCGAGGTCGGCCGCGAGCTTTGGGCCTGGCTCGCCGACGGCGCGCACGTTTATGTCTGCGGCGATGCCAAACGCATGGCCAGGGACGTCGAGGCCGCGTGGGTCGAGATCGTTGCCGCGCACGGTGCGCGCACCACCGACGAGGCGATTGCGTTCGTCGCCAATCTGAAAAAGTCCGGGCGCTATCAGCAGGACGTATATTGATGTCCGCAGTCGAGGACCGACACGACCCCTCGCCAGCGCATCCGCCGCGCATGCAAGCACTGGCGCGGCTGCCGATCTTCCTGGCGCTTGCCGGCAAACGTGCGCTGGTCGCCGGCAACGGGGCGCCGGTGGCATGGAAGGCGGAGATGTTGGCGGCGGCGGGCGCCGATGTCGCGGTCTTTGCCGAGCAGCCATGCGAGGAGCTGCGCACCATCGCGGCACACCCTCCGCACGCAGCGATCGCGCTGCAACAGCGGGCGTGGCGGATTGAGGATTTTGCCGGCGCTGCCGTCGCCGTCGGCGGCTTCGAGGAAGCGGCCGAGGCCGAGCGCTTCAGCGGCGCCGCGCGCGCGGCCGGCGTTCCGGTCAATGTGATCGACAGGCCCGCTTATTGCGATTTTTCCTTCGGCGCCATCGTCAATCGCTCGCCGCTCGTCATCGGAATTTCGACCGACGGCGCGGCGCCGGTCTTCGCCCAGGCAATCCGCGCCAAGCTCGAGACGATGATCCCGCGCGGCTTTGCCCGCTGGGCCGACGCCGCTCGCCGCTGGCGCCAAGCGGTGCAATCTTCGGGGCTTTCGCCGTCTGGCCGGCGGCAGTTTTGGCGTGCGTTCGCGGCCTTTGCGGTCAGCAATCCACAGCGCGAACCCGCGCCATCCGATT
>VAZL01000752.1 GCA_005883445.1 Alphaproteobacteria bacterium
TGCGACGCCATCATCTGAAGAGGCGAATCGAATTGAGTTGAAGCGACGGGGACTAACGGGGACTAAGAGTCCGCTAATGGCAGCGATATACGCCGACGCATTGAATTTATGGTCGATATTGGCGGTATTGCGGACGTGAATGGCCGGGTCGTCTCGGCACATCCGCGAAATGTAGAAAATACAATTCTTGAACGGCGGATCGAGCCGCGTGCGCGCAGTATGATTTAACTCTCAGCTTCGGCAATTGCCCCAAGATTTTCTACGCGCGTCGCGAGGACAAACGTTTTGGCACGACCAAGACCCGAAGCGGACAAAGACCCGCTTCAGTCGCCCGTCGCACACACTGCGGCTATGGAATATGCTACCCTCCGCCTGCGGCGCGCGGCTTGGGGTTGGACGTGCCTATTCGGGCGATCCTCGAAACCGAATACGGGCCGGTGTTCGGACCGGAAGATGCTGCTCAGTTGACGGCGGCATTTGAGGCCGCATTGAGCAAGCTGGGGCTGGTTGATCGCACGGACCCCATGACGATGACAGTTGCGAAGCTCATCATCCAACTTGCGAAGAACGGCGAGCGCGATCCCCAGAAGCTGTGCGACGATGCACTAAAGAGTCTCGGCAAATGACCCGCGCCGACGAGGTGATCGAATGAAGCGGCCCATCGCTCCCGGGGGCAAAGCGGACATTAGGCAATGATGTCCAGACCATCGTGATTGCTGGTTGCAAGGAACTTGGTAAAGCAATAGCCCGCCGGCTTGCGGGCCGACGGGCTATTTTAGCCGGATGCGTCCGGATCAGAACTCGGCCGGCAGGTAGCCGTTGATTTCGAGTCCGACGCAGATTTCCACGAGTGTGGGAGTTGTCCAGTACATTCGCGTCTCCCTACGTTCCATAATGACCACCAACCTAAGTTAGGTCACGTCTGATCGCAAGACGGCCGGGGTGCGGCTTTCTAGCTTGCCTCGCCCTGGCTGGCTTGATCTCCTGTTGGCGGCGCATAGTCCGACCCAGTCGCATCAACAGTTTCTGCTCTCCCTCGTCGATCTGCGGTCCGCCGGTTCTCTACCGTTTCGCCACCCTCGCGATAGAGCGGGGTTCGCTAGGGCACGGCGGCGGCGACGCTTGCGGCAGCGAAAGGGCGGCTGATGCGCTGCACTGTCCCAGGATCGACTTCGAACTGTTTGGCAACGCGCACACCGGGCCGGCCGGGAGTCGCCTCACGGATTCGTTTTTCAAGTGCGGTCGCAATTGGGGGACGCCCAAGGCGTTTCCCCTCAGCCCTGGCCCGCGCAAGCCCGGCACGGACTCGTTCCGCAATCATCGTCCGCTCGAACTCAGCAAACATCCCCATCATTTGGAACAGTGCCTTGCCGGCGGGTCGAGTCCCGGCTGGCGCAGGAACAGGTCGATCTTGAGCGCGTGCAATTCGGAGAGAAAGCCGACCAAATCCTGCAGGCTGCGACCCAGCCTGTCGACCGACCAGGCCATGACTTGCGATCATAGGGTTTTGACCTTTGCCGCGGCCCCTCATGGGCGTCCGGCGTTTTGCCCTGATGACCGTTTCTGCTAGGCTGCCGATCTCGAATAACGCAGGGGGCGAACCATGCGTTCGAAGCTTACCACAATTATTCTCATCGGCATGGTGCTGGGGATTCTCGTCGGTTACGCCTGCCACATCCTGTGGCCCGATCCGAAAACGGCAAAGACCATCGCCGATTACATCTCGCTG
>VAZL01000753.1 GCA_005883445.1 Alphaproteobacteria bacterium
TTGACCAACCGTCTGTCGCTGACAGCAGGAGGCCGTTACAACCTCGCCGCCATCGACATGGCCGATTTGTTCGGCACCAGCCCCGATCTCAGCGCCAGTTACACCTACGCCCGTTTCAATCCGGTGACGGGATTGACCTATAAAATTCTCCCGGAGCTGATGTCGTTCTATGCCGGATATTCGGAAGCGAACCGCATACCGACACCGCTCGAGCTCGGCTGCTCCAACCCCCAAAAGCCCTGCCTGTTGGAAGGGTTCCTCGTCTCGGATCCGCCGCTTCAACAGGTGGTTTCTCGTACGCGCGAGGCGGGGCTGCGCGGCAACATCAACATTGCCGGCGGTCGCGGCGACTGGAAGCTCGGGCTGTTCCGCATCGACAGCCAGAACGACATCATCCAGGTCGCGAGCGCGCTTCAAGGCCGCGGCGTGTTCCAGAACGTACCCGCCACGCGCCGTGAGGGGCTGGAGGCAGGCGCGCAGTATCAGACCGGCCAATACCTCGTGTATGCCAATTACGCCTTCATCGACGCCACTTATCAGTTCTCGGGAGCGCTGGCGTCACCGAACAATCCTTTCGCCGACGCAAACGGAAATATCTTCGTAACGCCAGGCAACCAGATCCCCGGCATACCGCAGCATCAGGTCAAAGGTGGGGTCGACTACTGGTTCACGCCGCAGCTGAAGCTCGGCACCGACGTCATTTGGGTCAGCAGCCAATGGTTTGTTGGCGACGACGCCAACCAGAACCCCAAGCTATCGGACTACTGGGTCGCGAACCTGCACGGCTCGTACCAGCTCACGAAGGAGCTGCAGATCTACGGGTTCATAAACAACCTGTTCAATCGCAAGTTCGCGACTTTCGGCACCTTCTTCGATCCGCAGTCGACGGTCGCGGTCGCGATACCGAACGTGCTGTTCGACCACCGCACGGTCACGCCGGCGCAGCCGCTCTCGATCTATGTCGGCCTGCGCGCGAAGCTGTGACGTGAATAATCGAATTTTCTACGTCATCGCGAACGAGCCTATTCGTGCGAGCCCGCACGAGGTGTCGCACGGTGCAAATATATCACACCCGAGCTGATCGACATCCAGACAGCCTGGCGGTCCGCAGTGAAATCGCCTAGGAGGGAGATCATGAAGCCGATGTTGCTGATCGTCACCGCCATCGTTGCTTTCGGGTCGATCGTCGCGCGTGCCGACCCGATCGACACCGAACATTTGTTCGGCTTCACCATCGGCACCGATGTAGGCGAGATTGGAGAAAAAGAGCTCGAAAGCAATACGCTATGGCGTTTTGGCAAGCGTGCCGGCTCCTATTCCGCGCTCTCCCACGCGCTTTCCTTGGAATATACGGCGAGACAGAATCTTCGTCTCGAAGTGAGCGCCAGCGGCGCTTATCACGACATCGTTGGCGTCCCGGGACTCGATGACCAACAACGGGGAGCGTTCGATGGTCTGTCGTTCGATATGAGATACCGCATACTTGATCGCGCGCATGCCTCATTCGGGCTGATGATCGATGCCGAGCCGCACTGGGGCCGGGTTGACGAGGTGAGCGGAGAACCAGTCGACCGGTACGGCGTCGACCTGGTGCTTGTCGCAGACAAGGAGCTGGTCCCTAACCGTATCGTCGCTGCCTTCAATCTTCTGTACCTTCCCGAAATTGCGCACTCGCGAGTGACCGGAATATGGTCGCGGCAGGCGGCGATTGGTGTCGCAACCGCACTTATGGCGCAGATTGGCCCCGGTCTTTTCGTTGGGACCGAAGCCCGATATCTTCGCAGCTACGAAGGGCTAGGCCTCGACAACTTCGCGGGCCACGGCTTTTTTGTTGGGCCAACAATATATGCCAAGCTGTCTGAGCGCTCTTGGATATTGTTTGCATGGA
>VAZL01000692.1 GCA_005883445.1 Alphaproteobacteria bacterium
GTGCCATCACGTCCGCGGTGAACCGCTCCTGGAACACTTTGCGCACCATCCGGCGGTCAAGTTGATCAAGCTTGAGGACCGCCCCTACAGCCTCGTCTTCGGTATCCACAATGAACCCGGTTTTCCCGTTTTCGATGATCTCGGAGACGGACCCGCAGCGCCACGCGATCACAGGCGTTCCACAAGCCATGGCTTCGATCAGCACCAGACCAAACGGCTCGGGCCAATCGATCGGGAACAGGAGAGCAGCAGCATTTCCAAGGAAAGCGGACTTTTCGCTGTCGCCTATCTCCCCGATGAATTCAATCAGAGGATCGGCCAATAGCGGCTTTATCTCGTCGTGAAAATAGCCCACGTCCACGGCATCCACCTTTGCCGCAATCTTGAGGCGTATGCCGAGGCGCTTCGCGATGGAGATCGCCCGATCGGGACGCTTCTCAGGCGAGATGCGACCGAGGAAGGCGAGATAAGGATCGCTGGGCGTCTCGTTGAACGAGTAAACGCCTTCAGCGAGGCCATGGTGAATAGTGGCCAACCAGTTCGCGCTTGCGAGTGGTTTGCGTTGATCATCCGATATCGAGACCAGGGGATAGTCGCGCCAACGAGAATAGACCTCAGGCAGGTCCTTCAGGTCGAGCCGACCGTGCAGTGTGGTCACGGTTCGCGCCGCCAAATCTTCAAAGAACGGAAAATGGATGAGATCGACATGGAAATGCAGAAGATCGAATTCGTGCCGGCGCAAATGAAGTTCATGCAGCATGGACAGGTGAGCGGCCAGGTCTGATTTCAGCGGAAACCGATCGAGCCGAATGGCTTGATCGCGTACCGGAACCAACGTCGCTCGTGTATTGGCCTCCGCACTCGCGAATAGCGTGACGTCGTGCCCAAGCTCTACGAGAGCGTTGGTCAGGTGCGCCACGATGCGTTCGGTGCCGCCATACAAGCTGGGCGGCACCGCTTCATACAGCGGCGCGATCTGTGCGATCTTCATGAGATGCCATCAATCCAATCAGCAAGCCGCCAGGGTCCGTGCAGGATTGAAGGAACTTCCATAGTTTTCGCCTTCGATGTGAGTGGGACGCGAGCCGCGCAGCGCGCGGGCACGCACCGGATGCCGGGGGCTTATACGGCACCCGCATCCGAACGCAGCTCTATTTGGAGTGTTATCGAGCCTGCCGACGGCACCAGGGCTGCCACTGTAGGGAAACGGAGACTTCGGTACGTCTGTTTTTTGGCAGCTCTCGGACAAGCTGCTGCTTGCCTGTATCCGCTGATGTGGGGTCTCGGATGTAAAGCACAATGGCTGGTCGAAAAATTAAACGCTGAGCACCTTCTTGGCGTAGCGCAGCTCGCCAATTGGAGATCGGCCGACCGGCTCAAATCGCTATGGGAATCACTGATCTCGATCCTTCTCGACGGAAATACGGAAGCCGCGTTCAGTGCCGAGTTGGTGACCGCAGTCAGCACAGAAATAGGGATGGGCTTCGTCCCAATCTCCATCTGTCGGCATGCGATGAACGGTAACCTGATTCCAGGTGTTGCACTTAGAGCAGTGCTTTTTGAAGGTGCGGGAAATTTCGTCTGGATCGTGGCTCACTGCTGCTCTCCATCATTCT
>VAZL01000693.1 GCA_005883445.1 Alphaproteobacteria bacterium
CATGATATCCCGCGATGGCGGCCGGCACTACAAAGAGGAGCGCGATCACTGCGCGAATAAGGGGCGAGCGCAGCGTCGTGAAGGCGATCTGCCCAAGGACGAGGGTGACGCTGCTGGCAATTAGCCCGACGATAATCGCTCCGATCGGCCCCGAACCGCTGTGATAGGTGGCAAGCCCAGCGGTGACGCCGGCGAACAATGGAAGCGCATAGACCGCCAGGGCGAACAGCAGCCAGCAGAGATATGCGAGGCCGACAAGAGCTAGAACGATGCCGATGATGATCATGGTGGTGGGTCTCCGTGCAAAGTCGACGGTCGCGCCTTCCACCACCACCACGGCGCGACGCTGAGAATAGCCGATCCCCGGCGCTTTTGGAATCCACTATTGGATACGGGCTGATATGGACGCCCGCGTGCTGCTCGAGTTCACGCCAAGTCGGAGGAGTATGTGTGGGATGGGTTTCGCCTGGCGAGCGATGGCGAGGGAGAGTGCCAAACGTTGGCTGGTGAAGGCCACAAATCCTACTCTCGGTTCGTGGCCTTACGCTTTAGCCGTATTGCGGAGTGCGGCAGCGCTCACGCGCCGCGGTACTTCCAGACCGGGATGCCAAGCTTCTTCGCCTTATCCGCGAGATTCGCCGAGATGCCCGAGCCCGGGAATACGATGACGCCGATCGGGAGGACGTCGAGGACCCGGTCGTTGCGCTTGAACGGCGCGGCTCTGGCGTGACGGTTCCAGTCCGGCTTGAAGACAACCTGCGTCACCTTGCGGTTGTCAGCCCAGCAGGCGGCGATGCGCTCTGCGCCCTTCGAACTGCCGCCGTGCAACAACACCATGTCGGGATGCTTGGCGTGGACTTTGTCGAGCGTGTCCCAGATCGCGGCATGATCGTTGAAGTCGAGGCCGCCGGTGAAAGCGATCTTGGGTCCGGCGGGGAGCAGCACCTCGGTTTCGGCGCGGCGTTTGGCAGCGAGGAAATCGCGGCTGTCGACCATCGCCGCCGTCAGCGTGCGATGGTTGACCATAGAGCCGGAGCGCGGCCGCCAGGTTGACCCGGTGTGGCGCTCGAACTGGTCGGCGGCGAGGTCGCGGAAGAGCTCCATGCTATTGCGACGTTCGACGAGCGTGAGGCCTTCGGCCACGAGGCGTTCCAGTTCGACCGAGCGGATCTCCGAGCCGTCCTGTTCCTTCTGGCTGCGCTTCTGCGCGTCCTCATTGTCGTCGAGATCGCGTTGCACGCGGTCAGCGGCGCGGTGGAAGAGATTGACGGCCGACCACAGCAGGTCCTCGAGGTCGGGTTCGAGGCGCGTGTCACGGAGCGTCGTGATCAGGGCGTCGAAGATGTCGGCCACAGCGCCGCCGATGGCGTTCCCCTCCGGCAGCGGCCTGCGGTCGGGTTCGTCCTGGAACGGACGATGGCCGTAGAGCTGGAGCTCGGTGAGCACATGATCGGTGGGAGATGACGAGTGCGAGGGCTCGAAGTCGGTGCCGTCGCGATCGGTTGCCATGGTGATGTCTCTCTTGTCGGTCGGCCGCGCTCATCGCGGCCTTCACGGCGATCACCCGACGGCGGGCGGACCGGGCCTGCACCGCCGAGCGCAGCGACAGCGGCCGAAGCGCAGC
>VAZL01000694.1 GCA_005883445.1 Alphaproteobacteria bacterium
GTGTCTCCTTGATGTCGTTGGCCCAGCGCTGATGGCTGCCGAGCGGATCGACGGATAGTCCGATGATCTTGACGCCGCGCTTGTCGAATTCCGGCTTGATCTTGGCCATGTAGCCGAGCTCGGTGGTGCATACCGGTGTGAAGTCCTTGGGATGCGAGAACAGCACCACCCATTTGTCGCCGATCCAATCGTGGAAGCGGATCTTGCCTTCGGTGGTCTCCGCTTCGAAATCCGGCGCAGTGTCGTTGATGGCCAGAGTCATGACTTACCTCCGTCGCGTGGGCGTCATTGGGCCGGTAATATAGTGAGTTGCAACGTCAGCGCCAGTATTCGCCGCGATAGTCGCCGACTATGATGGCGCCGTTTCCTTCGCGTCTCCACGCGCAGGCATAATTGCTTCGTGGCCATGTGCGGAGAGAAGCAATGAATTGCGCGACCCGCGCAGAAGGAAGAATTTTGCGACCGCATCGTCGCGGGCGCCGCAGCGACGCTTTGCCGCGTGGGCGGTCGGAGAAGCGGCGCCAGCGCCGCGACGATCTCGGCCCCGCGGGACGCGGACCACGGCCGTAACTTGATCGCATTGCCAGCGTCGCTTTCGGCTCGTCGACGGTGAAGCCAGCAGAGACTGATCTGCTCTGCCGGGTACAGCCCTTGCGCCTCGAACGCGCCGACGATCTCGGGCTTGCGCAACGTCGTTCGCGTGACGCGCCAGAGGTGGCGCAACGAGGGCCTGACGGCCGGGAGGCATGCCGGCTCCCCGGTGCGGGTCGCCCGACCGCGCCGAGTTCTCGCCGCCAGCGGTAACGCTTCAGGCGGCCCTCGCGTCCGTCGGCCGAAGTAACGACGTTCTTTTTGGGGTCATGGCGGATGGCCGTCGCTCGCGGATCCCGCACTGGCGCCGATCACAAATTTCTGATCGTGCCGCAGTGCACACTGTCCGCCGGTATCAGCTTATGTGTCATCTGCGCCAAAAGCGAACAACTCCTGGCGATTCCGCCGGTTTTCACAGAGCTGCCACAACTTCGCCGCATCGCGGCCGTCAACGCCGTCGGCTCGCTTGCCATGACGAGTCGAACCAGAACGGCGCGTTCCACGACTAATACTTGAGAGCGTGAGGGAACACTTCAGCCTCGACGGCGTTCTGAGGTCGTCCCCTCGCCGAGTGATCCGGAAGGTCCCTGTTAAGGGACGGGAGAGCCTCAATGAGCACGGGCTCCGAGTTATCGGCTGGCGCGCGTTTATACGCGTTGCTTGCGGCAATCAGGCGGTCGCCCATCGTGCTGCGGCTGGCCGAGCGGATGTTGCTCGCCCGCGAGTGGGCGAGCGTGCGCAAGTCGCCCGACGTCGATGCCTATGTTCTCGCCTGGATCGCCAGCCATGTCCGCGGCGCCCGGCGCCCGCCGCGCACGTTCATGTGAAGCTCGTAGCTTGGTCGAAGAGCCCGGGCGCCGCGTGGCGCCCGTGAGTCATCTTGCTTGACCTGCACGTTCGGCCCGGTCACGCCTAGAGCGGTTCGGATTTGGTTGCCCGACCGTCCATGGACCTCGACGAGTTAATTTCCCGCCTTGGCGTCGCGCTCGGCATTGGCCTCTTGATCGGGCTCGAACGCGGCTGGCGCCGGCGCGGAGCTACAGCGGGCAGCCGCGCGGCGGGAATCCGCACCTTCGCGCTCTCGGGTTTGCTCGGCGGCGTGATCGCCGCGCTGGCGCTGGCCTTGCCGAAACAAGAGGCCGTCGGCGCCGCGACCCTCGCGATTGTCCTCGGCGTGGCGTTCGCCGCCTACAGCGCCGTCATCGCCCTCTTCACTCGCGCCGAGAACCAGGCCGCCGGACATTTCTCCGCGACGACGGCAATCGCCGGCATGCTGACCTTTGCTCTCGGCGCTTATGCGCTGCTCGGCGACATGCGCGTTGCCGCCGGCGCGGCGGTGGCGGCGACGGCTTTGCTCGCCGCGCGCGAAGAGCTGCACGGCTGGGTCGAAAAGATCACATGGCCCGAATTGCGCTCGGCGGTGGTGTTGCTGGCGATGACGTTCATCGGCCTGCCGATCTTGCCCGACGCGCCGCTGGGACCGTTTGGTGGTGTCAATCCGCGCGAGGTGTGGCTCATTGCCATCGTCCTCGCCAGCGTCTCCTTCCTCGGCTATGTGGCGGTGAAATATTTCGGCGCGCGGCGCGGATTGCTGCTGGCGGCCGCGGCCGGCGGCGTTGCGTCGTCAACCGCGGTCACCATCGCCAATGCGCGCCGCGCCGCCACCCGCGAAGGCCCGCCGCGGTTGCTGGCGGCCGGCGTCGCGGTGGCATCGGCGGTCATGTTCCTGCGCGTCGTCGGCATCGTGGCCGCGCTCAAGGTCGAACTCCTCGTATTGGTCGCGCCCGCGCTCGTCGCGGCCGCGCTGACGGCGCTGGGGTTCGCCGTCGCCTGGATGATCTGGCAGCATGCCGATCGCGATGAATATCGCAGCGTGAAGTTTCGCAATCCGTTCGATCTTCTGTCAGTCGTGGGATTTGCTGTTTTCCTCGCTGTGATCATCGTGCTCGGTCGTGCGGTGGGCGAAGCGTTCGGCGCAACGGGCGCGGTGGCCGGCGCGATCGTCGTCGGGCTGGTCGATGTCGACGCGGTCACCGTCTCCATGGTGCGTCTCACC
>VAZL01000695.1 GCA_005883445.1 Alphaproteobacteria bacterium
TGACGACCTCGATTCCGTCGGTGAACTTTATACCGAGGATGATTTTCGGCAACTGGTTGTGGCCATTGAGGCGACGCCAACTTTTTTCGGCAGCCTCGGCGAGTTTGAAGATCATGGCGAGCGCTGTCTTGTTTGAGAGGCATCCCTTGGAGCGCACGGTGCGGTGGCGCACCGTGGCGAACGAGCTTTCGATGACGTTCGTCGTGCGCAGATGCTTCCAGTGCTCGGCCGGGAAGTCGTAGAAGGCGAGCAGCGCGTCGCGATCCTTGATCAGGCACTCGACCGCCTTGTCGTATTTGACGCCCCAGGTCTCGACGAAGGCGTCGAAGGCCGCAAGCGCATCCTTCTTGGTCTCGGCCATCCAGATTTCCTGCAGCGCCCGCTTGGCTTTCGGTTGCTGGCTCTTCGGCAGTTTGTTGAGGACGTTGGCGGTTTTGTGCACCCAGCAACGCTGGCCGCGCGTCTGGGGGCATACCTCTTCGAGGGCTTGCCAAAACCCGAGCGCGCCATCGGCGACCGCGAGCTCGGGGCCAATCGACAGCCCACGCCGCTTCAGATCGAGGAGCAGTTCTCGCCAAGATTGCGCACTCTCGCGCACACCGTCGGTGAGGCCGACGAGCTCCTTCCTGCCCTCGGGTGTGGCTCCGATGATGATCAGCAGGCATTGCGCGGTGTCTTCGAGACGGGCCTGCACGTGAATGCCGTCGACCCAGAAGTAGATGTAGCGTTTGGCCGAGAGATCGCGCTTGCTCCAGCGCGCGTGCTCTTCGGACCAGGCCTCCTTGAGGCGTCCAATGGTCGAGGCCGAGAGCCCGCCGGCGTCCCTGCCGAGCAATGCGATCAGCGCGTCCTCGAAGTCGCCGGTCGAGATGCCCTTGAGATAGAGGATCGGGATCAGCACCTCCAGGCTCTTCGACCGCCGCGCGTAGGGAGGCAGAATCGCCGACGAAAAGCGGATGCGCTCGCAACCTTCGCCGCCGCGGTCACGCACGCGCGGGCAGCGCGCCGCCACCGGACCGATGCCGGTCATGATCTCGCGCTCGGGCAGATGCCCGTGACGCACTAACCGCTGCCGGCCATCATCGGTGAGCTTGTCGGCATGGCAGCTGAGCAAGCTCGAAACCTCAGCCTCGACGGCCTGCGCCAGAAGCGCGCGCGCGCCGTTGCGCAAAACCTCGGTCAGCGGATCGGTAAAAGTTCCTGGCTGAGAGAGTTGGAAAACATTAGTGTCGGTCACGGCGTATCACTCCTTTGCTGGAGAAGTGGAGGCCTCGAACACCCCCACGATACGCCGCCTTACCCTTTCACGCCGTCACCAACTTTCGCCCATAGCTCCGCGATCCCCGCAGATTGGCTTCCATCGAAAACCCTTTAAATCGATCAGTATGAACTGCCTCACTGAAAACAATGCCCTGCCCCCGACCGCTGGATTACGGCGGTCCACCCTCAGAGAACATAAATGTTTCCATCCAAAGATCGCCTGACGATTTGCTTTGCTCACGTTGCTTACCAAATGCGGGAGCGGTTCCTACCGCGGCAGATCGGGGTCAACAGCTTTAATGTACGTGCGGCAGATGAATTCGAGCGCCGCATCGGCGAAGCGGATGTCGTCGTTGTGTCCGGCTTGTGGCGCAACGAGCTACTCGAAAAAGCGCACCGGTTGCGCTTCATCCAGTCGATTGGCGCGGGTACTGACCAGTTCGACCGGGAAAAACTGAAGCGGCGCGGGATACGCCTTGCGAGTGCGCAGGGGGTAAATGTGCGCGCCGTCTCCGAACATGCCATGGCCCTCATACTCGCTATTACGCGGCGTCTGCCAGAAGCGCGAGACAACCAGGCCAAGCACGTTTGGCGCGGCATGATTTCCGATCTGACTCATCGCGAGGACGAGCTCGGCGGTAAAACCCTTTTGATCATTGGGCTGGGCGGTATCGGCAGCCGCCTGGCGCAGCTGGCGAAAGCCTTCGGCATGCGCGTGATCGGGATCAAGCGCGATCCATCGAAGGGTGGCGAAGCAGCCGATTCCGTTCACCGCTTGGCTGACTTGAGGGCCATCCTACCGCAAGCAGACTTCATCGCATTGACCTGCCCGCTCACGAAGGAAACCGAAAAGGTGATCGATGCCGATGCGTTCTCGCGCATGAAGACGTCCGCCTATTTGATCAGCGCAGCGCGCGGACGCTG
This sequence comes from Alphaproteobacteria bacterium, assembly GCA_005883445.1. Lineage (GTDB taxonomy): Bacteria > Pseudomonadota > Alphaproteobacteria > Rhizobiales > Xanthobacteraceae > VAZQ01. The sequence goes on from VAZL01000695.1 coordinate 2,185, forward strand.
CGTGGACGAGCCCGCTTTGATCAAAGCGCTGCAAGACAAAATAATTGCCGGAGCCGGCATCGACGTGACCGTGGAGGAGCCGCTCCAGCGTTCCTCGCCCTTGTG
>VAZL01000696.1 GCA_005883445.1 Alphaproteobacteria bacterium
CGCCTGCGACGATGGGTAGTCGGGGGACGACGGTGGCGAACGGTGCCAGGCTCGTGGCTGGGGTCGTCTCGGCAATGGATGCCTCATCGGCGCGTGTGACCGGCGCAGCTAACCTGGGGCCGTCGGCTGCGGTCATCATAGCTGCGCCGACCCCCGCGACGACAAGACACGCCAGCGCCACTCGTAGCCTGCGACGAAAGCGTGGGGTGGGACAGAAAAAGCCGAATTCGGGATGAATGTAATGAGATGCGGGCACGGGAGCGTCTCCAACAAAGCCAACCAAGCGCCCCTTGGAAGTACAATGCCCGCTTGTACGGCCGCGGTCTGAGCAAAATTGCTCACTCGGAGGGGCGCGCCAGCCAGAACTAGCGGGTCATAAAGCGCGTGACCTGTAGCGAGGCCACCCCTTATCCGCCGGCCGGGCAGGCTCGCGAGTGGTGGCAGCGACTCAAGAATGCCTTCGGCACTTCGTGGGCGCCTCGCTCCAGCAGCTAATCGCGGCTGCTCACCTTGCTCGCTGGGGTCAAATGCTATTTCATCAGGCGATGCCGAAAAAGCGCTCCTGTGTGTCAGCATTTCGCATGACCAATGGATACCGAACGCGCCAGCCCGCGATATTTCGATCTCGACATTTGGGCGCCTTTGGACATCGCCGAGGCGATGATCGAGGGCCAATTCACAGCAGTCGCCGCCGTGAGAGCCGCCCGCTTCGCCCTTCTGGAGGCGGCACTCGCCGCCGCGGAAAGATTGCGAAAGGCCGGCCGGCTGGTCTATGTCGGCGCCGGAACCTCCGGCCGACTGGCCGTCCAGGACGGCGCGGAACTTGTTCCAACCTTCAGTTGGCCGCAGGAGCGGCTGCTGCTGCTCATTGCAGGAGGCAGGAATGCGCTGCTGCGGTCGGTGGAAGGCGCGGAGGACGCGGTCGATCAAGCCGCCCGGCTTGCTCAACAGCACGACATCGGTGGCGATGACGTTGTCATCGCTGTTGCCGCGAGCGGTACCACGCCGTTCACCTTGTCCTGCCTAACCGAAGCAAAGCGACGGGGCGCTTTGACGATTGGAGTTGCAAACAATCGCGATACGCCGATCCTGAAAGAGGCCGATCACGCAATCTGGCTGGATACGGGCGCGAAGCCGATTGCAGGGTCCACCAGGATAAAAGCCGGAACGGCGCAACGTATCACCCTCAACGTCTTCTCATCTGTGGTCATGATCTTGCTGGGGCGCGTCTACGATGGCCTGATGGTGGACCTCCAGGCCGTTAGTCAGAAGCTCGTGCGACGTAGCGAAGACATCCTTACGCGGCTCACTGGGAGCAGCGGCGAGCAGGCGCGCGAGGCATTGCATCGTGCAAACGGCAACGTCAAGCTCGCCGTGCTGCTTCTGCACGGCTGTGACGTGAAGCAGGCAACAGACCTTCTGCATCGCGCGGGCGGACAGCTACGTGCTGCACTCGCCCACATCGGCAAGCACGGCCCAGAACCCGCTCACCTGAGCGATCTGACAATTTCGTAAAGCGAACAGGGCCTGACGCACTCTTCGCGTTGCGTGAGAAAGCAGCGTTGAGAGCGCACCGTAAATTGCCCACATCCGCATCAGGTCGGCAGGGAAAGGTCGGTTGCCAACCGGCGGGGTCCGCACCTGCCAGCGGATGGCCTTGACCAATTCGGCGATCGTTACGCCATCCGGGCGGCGAAACATCTCGATCAGGCGGGGCAAACCGCAGGCGTCAATGCGGATCGCGCCGCAGTTGCTCGCGAAGCTTGTTACGCTGGACCTTGCCGGTCGCCGTGCGCGGCAGATCGTGGGCAATTTCGAACCGCCGCGGCCGCTTGTAGGGCGGCAGCGCCCGCGACAGCCGTTCGCGCGCGGCCGCCACCGCAGCCGAGCCGTCGGCGCCGGGCGCCGGAACGATATAGAGCACGATCTCCGCGAGCCCGATTTCGCTTTCGCCCAACACGGCCGCAGTTTCGCTGATCGAGCGGATGCCGGCCAGCACATCTTCGATCTCGGCCGGCGAGATCCAGATGCCGGACACCCGCAGCATATCACCGGTGCGGCCGCGGTGATGATAGAAGCCGTCCGGGTCCTGTAGATACTCGTCGCCGGTGGCAAACCAGCCGTCGGGCCGAAAGCGTTCTTCCGGCTGATGCGGCGGGTCGCTCGGCTTGTCGTCGGCCACACGATAGCCGGCGCAGACCGACGGCATGCGTACCTCCAGTCGACCGGTCTTGCCCGGTTCCGCGAGGATGGTCCCGGCCTCGTCAACAATGCGCAATTCCACGCCAGGCATCGCTAGTCCCGATGAACCTGGCCGCCGGCGCTGCGGTGTGTTGCCAATCACCATGTAGACCAGTTCCGAGCAGCCGAGCCCATCGAGGATCGGATGTCCGCCGGCCGCCTCCCAGGCGTTCCAGATTTGCGGCGGCAGTCGTTCACCGGCGGAC
>VAZL01000697.1 GCA_005883445.1 Alphaproteobacteria bacterium
AAAGCGTGTTGAAACTCGGCCTGGGCATGTTCGTGCTCGCGTTGAAGGTGGGGGCTCCCGTCATGATCGCCGTGTTCATCGTGACCTTGGCAATGGGAATTCTCGGCCGGACCCTTCCGCAGCTGAATGTGATGCTTAACAACGTTCCGATGACGATTGGAGTCGGGCTGCTCGTGCTTGGGTTGTCGTTGCCGTTGTTCGGGTCCCTCGCGGAGTCCAATTTGAGAGGCATTGGACCGACGCTTCAGGGGCTGCTTTCGATAATGGGGCATTCGCAATGAGTGAACAAGCCGGAGAGAAAACCGAACAGGCTTCTGCGCGGCGCCGCGAGGACGCGCGTCGCAAGGGCCAAGTCGCGAGCAGCCGCGAGATTCCCATCGCCGCCTCGCTGACGGCCACTGTCCTCGCGGGCAGTTTCATGGGGGTCTACGCCATAGGCCTGTTAAGTACGACGATGCAGCGGTGGCTCGCCGCCGCCGGCACCACCGCGGTGACCGAAAGCACCTTGCCCACGCTCGCAGTCCACGCGGGCCGCGACCTGCTTGCCGTGGTGGTCCCGTTCGGTCTGCTGTTGGCGGTATTGACGGTCGGAGCACAGCTTCTGCAGACCGGCTGGGTGTGGTCGACGCAGCGGCTGCAATGGGATCTGACGCGCTTGAGTCCGATGGCGGGGCTCAAGCGGCTCATCTCGCTCCGCGCTCTCATGGAGCTTCCGAAGTCCCTATTCAAAATCGGGATCGTGACGGGAGTGGTCTATTGGAATCTCAAGGATGAGGTCCTGGCATTGCCTCTCATGCTCCAGATGGAGCCGCAGGCGGTCTTGTTCCAGGCTGGGCGCTTGGCGTGGTCATTGACGCTCTGGATCTCTGGCGCGCTTGGCGTCCTGGCGGTCGGCGATTACGCGTTTCAGCGATGGCAGTTGGGACAGGACCTCCGGATGACGAAGCAGGAGGTGAAGCAGGAACACCGTGAAACGGAAGGCGACCCATTGATCCGGTCCCGTATCCGAACCTTGCAGCGCGAGAGGGCCCGGCGTCGGATGATGCAGGAAGTGCCGAAGGCCGATGTGGTGATCACGAACCCCACCCATGTGGCGGTCGCCCTGAAGTACGACGGAGTACGGATGGCGGCGCCCACGGTCGTGGCCAAGGGGGCAGGGTACATTGCCGAGCGCATCCGGCAAGTGGCGGCTGAGCATGGAGTCCCGATCATTGAAAACAAATCGTTAGCGCGAAGCCTTCATAAGCTGGTGGACCTGGGGCGAGAAATCCCCTCGGAGCTCTATCAGGCGGTGGCTGAGATCCTCGCGCTGGTGTTGCGCTCGAAAGGACGGCTGTAGCCATGAAGCCTCGCGCGTCAAGCACCATAGCACGAATCGAGCCTCTAGGCAGTAACCTGCCGAATCCGACGGCGCAAGCCAAGACCCTCGGACCGGACTGGCTAAAGAACGGCGATCTTGTTCTTTCGGTCAGCGTCGTCGGCATTCTCATGGTGATGCTCCTTCCCCTGCCGCGCCTGATCCTGGATCTGCTGCTGAGCCTCAGCATTACATTATCGGTGGTCATTCTGCTCGTCTCGATGCATGTCCGCCGGCCGCTGGACTTCTCCGCCTTTCCTTCGATCCTTTTAGTGGGGACGCTGCTGCGGTTCTCCCTGAATATCGCGGCCACTCGGCTGATCCTCCTGCACGGCAACGAAGGTCAGGCAGCCGCGGGGGACGTCATTAAAGCGTTCGGCAATTTCGTCATGGGCGGAAACTATACGGTCGGCATTGTGGTGTTCTCGATCCTGGTCATCGTCAATTTCGTCGTGATCACCAAGGGCGCGGGCCGCATCGCCGAAGTCGCGGCGCGCTTTACCTTGGATGCCATGCCGGGCAAGCAGATGAGCATCGACGCGGATTTGAACGCGGGGCTTATCAATGAGGGCGAAGCGCGACGACGCCGAAAGGAAATCGCTGATGAGGCGGATTTCTACGGCGCCATGGACGGCGCGAGTAAATTTGTCCGAGGCGACGCGATTGCCGCCGTGATCATCATCATGGTCAACATCATCGGCGGGCTCGCGATTGGGGTGCTCCAGCAAGGCCTCAGCATCGTGCAGGCCGCCCAAAACTATACCATTCTGACGGTCGGCGAGGGCTTGGTGGCGCAGGTCCCCGCGTTGCTCATGTCCACCGCCTCCGGCCTAATCGTCACCCGTGCGGCATCCGAATCGAATCTCGGCGCTGACATCGCTCGCCAGGTGCTGATGAATCCGAAAACGATCGGGACCGCCGCGGGGCTTCTGGCCGTCCTCGGGTTGATCCCCGGGCTTCCGCATACCGCATTCTTATTCCTCGCCGCGCTGCTCGGCGGCCTCGCCTATCAAATCCGCAACACTACGGAGTCTGATCTCCCGCTGGCCGAGACCGTCACAGGCCCGGGCGGAGCCGAGTTGGCGCTGGGTGGCGCGGCCAAAGCTTCGGAGCTCCTTGACACTCCGGCTCCGGTGGACTTGATGGAACTGCAAGTGGGCTACGGCCTGATCGGGTTGGTGGATGCGGATCGGGGCGGGGAACTTCTGGAACGGATCAAAGCCATCCGCAAGCAGATCGCGCAGGATTTGGG
>VAZL01000698.1 GCA_005883445.1 Alphaproteobacteria bacterium
GGTGATCGGGCCCGAGTAACGCGTTCGCGTCGGGTTGTCAGCGCGGGCCAAGGCGTAATCGCGGATACGGCCGCGTAAGAAGATCGCCACGGCCGCGATGATCAGTGCCACCCCCATCGACATGGATATGATAGTGGCTGTGGTCGGGCTCTGCTTCGGCACCTGGGACAGGACCCAAATGGTGAGCACCGTGGTGGGGACCGATCCGGCGGCCAAGAGTCCGGCCACGCGCCAGTCCACGTTACCCTTCTTGGAGTGGATCGCGGTGCCAGCCGTTTTCGTTACGGCGGCGTAAAGCAAGTCGGTTCCCACCGCCGTGAGCGGATGGACGCCGAAAAGCAGTATCAGCAACGGCGTCATCAGAGAACCGCCACCCATGCCGGTCAGACCCACGATGGCGCCGACGACAAAACCGGAGAGCGGATAGAGCCAGTCCATGGTCGCTACAATAGCGCCCGGGTACATCGTTACGACATGATACGCGATTCTGACTGCCGAGCTTCTATGTTGGACGGCGGTGCACTGCGGCCGCGAGCTTCGCCGGAGCACCGTTGGCCGCATCCCACCTAGACGCATAAGCCGATCGATCCCGTGCCGTTCGATCTACGGGCCGAGTATGCGCGGGACCTTCCTACCGTGCGCAACGCTGAAGAAGATGCGCCAGTTCTTCGAGCGAATCTCGGTAATCTCTTAGCGGTTTAAGCAGGGCCTGACGCGCCTCTGTGTAAGCGGTTATCGTGCGCGCGAGCTCACCGGACGCCTTGCCTTTCAGAGTCGTTTGCACGTCCGTGTTCTCGATGTCTGGCAAGAGCGTGGACATTTCTCTTGCCTGCCTTTGCACGAGAGGCGCCAGCCTTGCACAGTCAAATTTCGGCGCGTCTTGAGCTATCCCAGGTGCCGCGCCAGCAATCGACGCGATGGCGAGCGCGAAACCCACTGATCTTCCAAGCGTCATGATTTTTCTCATTCTAGGGCGTCCTCGAAAAATCCTCATCGTCTAAAAGGATTCGAATGCAGCGCCGCGCTGATGGCAGGAAGACTTGACGCCATCGAGCGGATTGCCGACAATTCGAACGGTCTCAGCGACAGACGGGCGACGTCGCATCGGCGACCGACCACCACTTTAACGTAGCCGCAGCAAATTAGCGCGGCAGCCGGTGATTGCTTTCGCAGCTGAAGCCGCCTGCCGCGCGAATGGGCAGGCAAAGGCGTCGTATCAGGGTGCCGGAGGTGGTAACGGCTGCGGCGCTCACGGACGGAATGAAACTGCCGAGACGGCCCCGAGTTCGGCTCCGAGTCATTTCTCGCCGTTTTCTTCGTGTCCACGCCACGTCCGGTTATCCTCGGAAACTCACCGTGAATGCAGACATCGGCTGCTCGGTGCAGAACTAAGGTTGCCAACGCGACGAAACACATTGACGTTTGACGTTCGCCAGCGCGTGTTGGCAGCGCGGGCGCGCATGTAGAGGGCCTTCCGGTCCATGCGAGTATGATCGTTACGCCTCTGCCCAACAATTCGATATGAGAAACGTTGTCGCCTACTGCCGATCCGCATGTGAGCCGCAGCGCGGCCCGTTCGCTGTGCACCGCCAGGCGCGGGTGATCCGGCAGCACGCGAAAGGTATGGGATTGGCCATTCGGTCGATCTACATGGACCCCGGCGTGAGCGGGAGCAGCCTGGATCTGCCGGCCGTAGGTTTGCAGCAGCCAGGGATGGCGGGAGCGCTAGTACAAGATGTTCAGCGTCCGCCGAGCGATCAAGCGATGGCCGCGAAGTTGATCAGGGCGTTACTTGCCGGTCGTGTCGCCGGCGACATCATCGTGCTGCAGGACGAGTGATCCCAGGCTCGGCGCCATCGTCCTGCGGCAGTGCTGGGCGTACGATTGGGCACGAAAATGGAGAACACGA
>VAZL01000699.1 GCA_005883445.1 Alphaproteobacteria bacterium
GCATAGCCTCCGTCGGCAAAGATGCGCTTGATGAAGGGGAACAGTCGGCGTGCCCGGCGCAACAGATAAAATGCTCCATCGCGGTCTTGAACGTCGGCGGGATGAACGACAACGTTCAACAGGAGACCCAACGTGTCGACCAGGATGTGCCGCTTGCGACCTTTGATCTTCTTGCCCGCGTCGTAGCCCGAAGGATCGAGCCAAGCCCCCCTTTTTGCGTACCCTTCGCGGTTTGCGAGTCGATGATCGCTACCGTCGGACTTGCCTCACGTCCTTCCTGCTCGCGCACCGCGACATAGAGCGCGTGGTGGATACGCTCCAACGTGCCATCCCAGTTCCACAACTCCAGATAATCGTGCACTGTACTCTTTGGCGGCAGATCTTTCGGCAGCGCCTTCCATTGGCAGCCCGTCCACAGGATGTAGAAGATCCCATTCAGCACCTCGCGCACGTTCACCGACCGTTTGCGCCCACCATGTCTCGCTGGCGGGATCATGGGCTCTACGATCGCCCATTCGGCATCGGTCAGATCACTGGGGTAACGAAGGCCACTGCGGTCCGCCGCAAGGCGGTGTTCGGGTGTCCACATCGGGCGCTCCTCAAAAGAGAATCAAGCGCCCGACAAGGAATCACATCCGATTCATCAGACTCAAGAACTTCCCGGATCGGCTCTTAGAAGCGTGGAAAATCGCGACCACTCATCTGATTCGCGGTTCATCCGGGGAAATCCCAGTTTAATCTGATGAGCCGCATCGACCAAAACAGCTCATCGGTTAAGGCACTCATTTTGATCGCCTCGCTTGTATCGTCGTCCACAGAAGCTTCACCGGACTGGACGTTCGAAAAAGTGGACGCCTGTCCTG
>VAZL01000700.1 GCA_005883445.1 Alphaproteobacteria bacterium
CGCCGACCGGCACGCCGTGGGCGAGCCGCGTCACCTTCACATTGGCGCCGTGCAGCAAGTCGGTGATGTAGTGCGCCGTAGTCTGCCCGTCGACCGTGGCGTTGAGCGCAAGGATCACCTCCGTCACCGCCGGATCGTGGGCGCGCGACACCAGCGCATCGATCGAAAGATCCTGCGGGCCGATGCCGTCGAGGGGCGAGAGCGTGCCCCCCAGCACGTGATAGCGGGCATTGATCGCGTGCGCGCGCTCGAGCGCCCAGAGGTCGGCGACGTCGGCGACCGCGACGATGATGGCGGGATCGCGCCGCACATCGGTGCAGACCGTGCAGGGATTCTGAGTGTCGATATTGCCGCACACCGAACAGATCTCGATTTTTTCGAGCGCGGTTTGCATCGCCGCGGCGAGCGGCGCCATGATCTGCTCGCGCTTCTTGATGAGAAACAGCGCCGCCCGCCGCGCCGAGCGCGGGCCGAGCCCCGGCAGGCGGGCGAGCAGCCCGATCAGACGCTCGATCTCGGGTCCGGCAGCGGCGGTGGGCATGAGCGACGAAGGCGGCCTGCCGTCGGCTATTGTACGGCGGTGGTGGATGCCGGCGGCGCACGCAGCGCCGTAATCAACTGGCGCAAGCCGAACAAGGCGCGCTTGTCTTCGATGCCGGGCGCCATTTCCGCCATCGCGGTCTCGAGATAGGCCGTGAAGCGATCTTTGTCGACCACTCCCTCCTGCACCAGGAAACGGCACGTGAGCACGTGACACGCCAGAAATCCCGCGATCGCGGCCGACACAGGCGGTCAGACGTATTCAAAACAATTTCATCCCGGGCGGCAGCGGCAGGCCGCCGGCAACGCTTTTCATCTTGTCCTGCAGCAGCGTCTCGGCCTTGCGCCGCGCGTCGGTATGGGCGGCGACGATGAGATCCTCCAGGATCTCCTTCTCCGACGGCTGCATGAGCGTGTCGTCGATCTTGACGCCTTTCACCTCGCCCTTGCCGGAGAGCTTGACGGTGACGAGGCCGCCGCCCGACGTGCCCTCGACCTCGATCTGGTCGAGCTCGGCCTGCATCGCCTCCATCTTGGATTTGAGTTCAGCGGCCTGCTTCATCAGCCCCAGGAAATCCGCCATCGCTCACCTCTCCTGCGCCGCCCGCATAAAGTTGTTGCTCAAAGATCGTCGTCCGCTTCGTCCGACCGCCCGATATGCGGAACTTGCGCCCCGAACGCAGAGCCATCGTCCTCGGGCGCAAGCTCCGGCGCTGCATCCTCGGAATCACCCGGCGGCAGCCCCTGCGGCGAGGCCGCAGCGCCCTTGCGCACGTCGACGATCTCGGCACCCGGAAAGCGCGCAAGCACGGCCTGCACGAGCGGGTCTGCGCGCACGCCAGTCTTGAGCTCGGCCTGCCGCGCCTCATTTTGCGATCTCACCGTCGGCTGGCCGTCTTCGGCCGATACCACGACCATCCAGCGCCGACTCGTCCACTGCGAGAACTTGCGCGCGAGATCGTTGACCAGCGTCTTCGCGGCGCTGCGCTCCAATCCGATCTCGAGCCGACCGTCCTCGCAGCGCACCAGCCGCACGTCGCGCTCGAGCGCGAGCTTGACGCCGAGGTCGCGCTTCTGCGCGGCGAGGGCGATCAAATCCTCAAAGCGCGCGACGACGAGCGGCGGTGGGCTCGGCTGCGTCTCGGGCAGACGCGCGATAGGCTCGCTCGACGGCGCAAGGGCTGCGCGCGGCGCGCCGCGCGAGGTCTCGACCCGCGGCGCTTCGACCCGCGGCGCGGAAGCGACCGTCGCATGCGAAGGCGTCGAACCACGCGCACGGCTGACGTTTGCGTTATCGTCGAGCGACCGGATCACTTCATCGGGCGTCGGCAGATCGGCGGCATAGGCGATGCGCACCAGCACCATTTCAGCCGCCGCGAGCGGGCGGCCGGCGGCGGCGACCTCGGCAACGCCTTTGAGCAGCATCTGCCAGGTGCGCGAGAGCACGCGCATGGAGAGCTTTTCGGCAAAGGCGCGTCCGCGCGCACGCTCGACCTCGATCAGCGCCGGGTCGTCGGCGACCGCGGGCACGATCTTCACGCGGGTCACGAAATGGGTGAACTCGGCGAGATCAGTCAGCACCACCGCCGGATCGGCGCCGATGTCGTATTGCGCGCGCAGCTCGGTAAGCGCGGAGGCGACATCGCCTCGCATCAGCGCCTCGAACAAGTCGATAACCCGCGCGCGGTCGGCAAGCCCCAGCATCTGCCGCACGTCCTCGGCGCGCACTGGCCCGGCCGCGTGCGCGATGGCTTGATCTAACAGCGACAGCGCGTCGCGCACCGAGCCTTCGGCTGCGCGCGCGATCAGAGCAAACGCCTCGGGCTCGACTTCGATGGCTTCCCTGCGCGCAATCGTTTCCAGATGCTTCACCAGCAGACCGGCATCGACCCGACGCAGATCGAAACGCTGGCAGCGCGACAGAATGGTGATGGGAACCTTGCGGATTTCCGTGGTGGCGAAGATGAACTTGGCGTGCGCCGGCGGCTCTTCCAAGGTCTTGAGCAGGGCGTTGAAGGCCTGCGTGGAGAGCATGTGAACTTCGTCGAGAATGTAGACCTTGTAGCGGGCGCTGACCGGAGCATAGCGAATCGCGTCGTTGATCTGGCGCACGTCGTCGACGCTGTTGTGAGAGGCGGCGTCCATCTCGATGACGTCGATGTGCCTGCTCTCCATGATCGCTTGGCAATGCACGCCGATCGCCGGCATTTTGATTGCCGGCGCGGTGATGGAGCCATCGGGAAGCTCGTAGTTGAGCGCACGGGCGAGGATGCGCGCCGTCGTGGTCTTGCCGACGCCGCGCACGCCGGTGAGGATCCAGGCTTGCGGGATGCGAGCTGCCTCGAACGCATTCGAGACCGTGCGCACCATCGCATCTTGGCCGATCAAATCATCGAAGGTCGCGGGACGATACTTGCGAGCGAGCACGCGGTAGGACGAACCGTCCGACGGCCGATCGTCGAGGACGAGAGTCGGCTCGGACTGGTTCGTGGCGTCGCTCATAATGCCATCCGATCCGCCGCCCGACGCGGGTCTTCGCGCTTCACATGAGGGAAGGGTGGGAGGCTGACGAGCGACCCGAACCGCGCTCGTTAGGGCTGCTTCCTTCCGGACCTGACCCGGTTGGCGAGTGGCTCGTCCACCGCCAACCTCCCGCTACGCCGCGATGGCCGCGAAGGCTTCGTCGCCTTGCTCGAATATGCCGGGAAAGAAATAGAAGCCGTGCGGCATGCCCTCGCGAACGAAGTGTTCGACCGTTTTGCCCCCCGCCGCGCGCAGTTTCTGCGCGAAGGCGCGGTTGTCATCAACAAGCGGATCGGCCGTGCCGGTAGCGATGAACGTGGGAGGATAGTTGCGCAGGTCGGCTCGCGCCGGGCTCGCGTGCGGGTGCGCCCAGTTCTTACCGTGGACGAGATAAGCGCCGCGGATGAACCCGATGAAGGCGGTATCATAGACGATGCCAAGCGGCGCGAGGCGCTCGAACGACTCGTGCTGTTCGAAGAAGAAATCCGTGATCGGGGCGAGCAGCACCGTGGCTTGCGGTGGCGAGACGCCTTCATCGCGCGCTTTGATCACGAGCGCAGCGGCGAGATTACCGCCCGCGGAATCGCCTGCCACTGCAATTCGCGTTCCATCCCCGCCGAGCGTGGCGCCGTTCTTCTGCATCCACTGCAATACCGCGAGGCAATCATCGAGGCAGACCGGAAACGGCCACTCCGGCGCGAGACGGTAATTGGCGCTCACGACCACCATCGCGTTTTCCGCCCCGATCCTGCTCGTGATGTAGGCGGTGTCCTCCGATTGGCCGAGGGTGAAGCCGCCGCCGTGAAGGTAGAGCATCATCGGGCGTGCGCCGGCCCGCGGGTTCGACACTGGCGGACTGAAGACCTGGCAGCGGATGCGGCCAGCCGGCGAAGGAACGGCGACCTCGGACACGCCGATCTTGGGGTAGAGCTCGGCGGCGCTCTTCGGCAGGTCCGCCGCCGTGAGTGGCTGCTCCTGGCCGATATAACCGGTGCGGACCGGGTGAATCATCAGGTCGCGCAGGGTCACCGGTGAGCGCATCTTAGCCAGCAGCCGGTACATGGGCGCGGCGGGATCGGACGGATCGATCTTGGAAACGCCGGGGCCATCCGGACGCTGGTCGACGAACGGCGCCGAGTTTTGCGATGCACTGTCCACACTCGCGGGCATGAGGTGTCCCTCCAGGGCTTGTGCCGTCTCCAGGCCTCGCGCGGCCCATGCCGATATATGCCACCTCGCGCGCTCGAGCGCAGCGCAATGTTTTGGGCGCTGCGGATGCGCTTGCTTTGTGAACCTTCCACATGGCACAGCACCGCCGGG
>VAZL01000754.1 GCA_005883445.1 Alphaproteobacteria bacterium
CGCTCAAAGACTTGATGACGCGGCTCGACGTCGTCAACCTTGACTGCCGACAGGACGGTGCGGCGCTTGATCCGACGTGGGGAAGGGCCGGCTATCTCTTCAACGCCACCATTGCCGGAATCGGGAAGGCCGACGCATTGCTCATCGTCGCCTCGAATCCGCGGCGCGAGGCGGCCGTGCTCAATGCGCGCATCCGCAAGCGCTGGCGTATGGGCGCCTTCCCGATCGGCTTGATCGGAGAGCGGGCCGATCTCACCTATCCTTACGACTATCTCGGCGCCGGGCCGCAGACGCTCTCCGATGTCGCGTTAGGCGTGCATGAGTTCGGCGCCGTGCTCAAGAAGGCCGAGCACCCACTGGTGATCGTCGGCATGGGCGCGCTGGCGCGGCCGGACGGCGCGGCAATCGCTTCGCTCGCGGCGCGCGCCGCACCGGGCGCTGGCAAGGATGGCTGGAACGGCTATTCGGTCCTGCATACGGCGGCGGCGCGGGTCGGCGCGCTCGACGTCGGCTTCGTGCCCGGCGCTGGCGGCCGCAACGCCACTGAGATGGCGGCGCCCGGCGCGCTCGACCTTCTCTTCCTGCTAGGTGCCGACGAGATCGACATCGCGCCCGGCGCCTTCGTGACCTATATCGGCACGCACGGCGACGCGGGCGCGCACCGAGCCGATGTCATCCTCCCGGGCGCGGCTTACCCCGAAAAATCCGGCATCTACGTCAACACCGAGGGGCGCGTACAGATGGCTGGTCGCGCATCCTTCCCACCGGGGGAGGCGCGCGAGGACTGGGCGATCCTACGCGCGCTGTCGGATGTGCTTGGCCGCAAGCTTCCTTATGACTCGCTTGCGCAGCTGCGCCAGGCGCTATTCAAGACGCATCCCCAGCTGCAGTGCATCGATCAGATTGCCTCCGCCGAGCGGACACATATCGCGGCGCTTGCCGCGCGCGGCGGCGCCCTGGAGAAGACTGCGTTCGGTCGCGCGCTTGACGACTTCTATCTCACCAATCCGATCGCGCGGGCATCCGTCGTCATGGCGCAGTGCTCGGTGATCGCCGAGGGCCACGCCGCGCTCACCGCGGCGGAATAGCTGACATGGCCGAATTGTGGACCAATTACATCTGGCCGTTGATCATCATCGTCGCGCAGAGCGTGCTTCTGCTCGTCATTCTCCTCGCCGGCGCGCGGCGAGGCTTGCCCTACGATGCGCTCGCGTCGCCGGCGCGAGCGCGGTAGATGTAGAGCGGCCGCGCCGTGCCCTTTGGCATAGGCGATGCATTTATCGAGCAGCCAGGCGCTCATCTCGTCGTAGCTCTTGAACCGCAGCCGGGGCGTGAAGAAGCGCTCACGGACGAGCCCGACCTGGTTCTCGACCTGACCCTTCTCCCAGCCCGATGCCGGCGTGCACGCCTGTTAGATGAAGGGGAGTATCGCGGCGTCGCACGTCGCCTCGCGGCTGGTTTGCGGATTGCTACGGCGACAATCTTTGCACCAGCAACCGCCTGATTTCGGCAATCGCCTCACCCGGGTTCAGGTTCTTCGGGCAGGCCTGCGCACAGTTGAGAATCGTGTGACAGCGATAGAGCCGAAACGAATCTTCGATTTCGTCAAGCCGTTCGCCGGTTGCCTCGTCGCGGCTGTCCAAGATCCAGCGATGCGCGTGCAGGAGAGTGGCCGGCCCAAGAAACCGGGTGCCGTTCCACCAGTAGCTCGGGCATCCCGTGGTACAGCAGGCACAGAGAATACACTCGTACAGGCCGTCTAGCTGATGCCGCTCCTCCGGACTCTGCCGCCATTCCTTCTCGGGCGTTGGCGACTTGGTTTTGAGCCAGGGTTCGATGGAGGCATACTGCGCGAAGAAGTCGGTCATGTCCGGGACGAGATCCTTGATGACCGGGAGGTGTGGCAGTGGATAGATCCGTACCGCCCCTTTAATATCGCTGATCGGCTTAGTGCATGCGATCGTGTTGGTGCCGTCGATATTCATCGAGCAGCTGCCGCAGACCCCCTCGCCACACGATCGTCGGAACACGAGGGTGGAATCGATCCGGTTCTTGATGAAAAAAAGAACATCCAAGACCATGGGGCCGCATTCGTCGAGATCGACGTGATAGGTGTCGATCCGGGGACCCTCGTGCCGATCGGGATCGAACCGATATATCTCGAACGCTTTGGCGCGCCGTGCGCCTTCGGGCGCCGGCCAAATCTTGCCTATACCAATCTTGGAGTTTCTCGGCAGCCCAACATTCCGCAGAAGAGCTCTCATGTCCGCGCCCTCGATTAGCGGTATTTCACACACTGGCGGTGAACTGGCCGAACTCCTGCATGACCCCTCAGTCAAAGCCGATCAGTTCTCGACAAAGCCGCGGTGACGGTCTGCACGCTACGGTCGCTGGGCCAACGATCCGCCCGTGCCACCGGTTCCCCACGCGCGAGTCGATTTCCGGATACGACTTGCTCTCTTGCTGACCGGCGCATGGGGAGCTGCGGGTTCGACCCTGCCGCACATCCGATCCCACACCCAACGGCAGATCCATCGGATTAACCCGAACCACCTTTCCGACGTGCCGTGCCCACTACCCCGGCGGATCGGCCCGCGCCGATCACGTCGGCGGGACGCTTCTCACTGCGAGGGCCACGGGGCATTGCCACCTTCCCAAGTTGAAGATCTCGGCGGAATTTTTGTGATAGGCTCGGGCCCTCAAGTACAGCCGCCTCCTTAGGCTATCGGCTACGCGACCGGACCGCGACCCGGCGCGGACTCAGCGCTGGCCGAGGAGAGAGACATGGTAAGCAAGATCAAGACGCTCCCCCAGCAGGACAAGGAAGGGGCGCTGGAGAAGGAGGATCGCGAGACCGTCGCGGATAGCCCGCTGGCCGGCCTCTCCGATGCGGCCGTACAGCTCATCCGCTCCGCCAAGAAGCGTGGCTACGTCACACATGACCAGATCAACTCGGTCCTGCCCTCGGAGGAGGTCAATTCCAAGCAGATCGAGGATGTCCTCGCCATGTTCAGTGAGATGGGTGTCAACGTAGTCGAGACCGAGGCGAGCGAAGAGGGAGAGGAGCAGCGCGAGGTGTCCGACGAAGAGGCTGAGAGTGGAAGCGGCGAGCTGGTTGAGGTCCAGCAAAAGGTGCCGGCCAAGTCCGAGGCCAACGAACCGCCTGAGCGCACCGACGATCCAGTGCGCATGTATCTGCGCACAATGGGATCGATCGAGTTGCTTTCTCGCCAAGGCGAGATCGCGATCGCCAAGCGCATCGAGGCCAGCCGCGAGGCCATGATCGCCGGCCTATGCGAGAGCCCGCTCACCTTCCAGGCCATCATCATTTGGCGCGACGAGCT
>VAZL01000755.1 GCA_005883445.1 Alphaproteobacteria bacterium
GCCTGCGCGAGCCCTCGCTCGGCCCGTCGTTTGGCATGAAGGGCGGTGCCGCCGGCGGCGGCTATGCCCAGGTCGTGCCGATGGAAGACATCAATCTTCACTTCACCGGCGACTTCCACGCGATCACTTCGGCGAACAATCTGCTCGCCGCCATGATCGATAACCACATCTATTGGGGCAATGCGCTTGGCATCGACCAGCGCCGCGTCACTTGGCGCCGGGTGATGGACATGAACGACCGGGCACTGCGCTCGATCGTGTCCTCGCTCGGCGGCGTCGCCAACGGCTTTCCACGCGAGGACGGCTTCGACATCACGGTCGCCTCCGAGGTGATGGCCATCTTCTGCCTCGCCAGCGACCTCGACGATCTCAAGAAGCGGCTGTCGAATATCATCGTGGCCTACACCCGCGACCGCAAGCCGGTGCGCGCCGGCGACCTCAACGCGCACGGCGCCATGACCGCACTGCTCAAGGAGGCGCTGGCGCCCAACCTGGTGCAGACGCTCGAGGGCACGCCCGCCTTCGTGCACGGCGGGCCGTTCGCCAACATCGCCCACGGCTGCAACTCCGTGCTCGCCACCACCACCGCGCTCAAGCTCTGCGATTACGTCGTGACCGAAGCGGGCTTCGGCGCCGACCTCGGCGGCGAGAAGTTTCTCGACATCAAGTGCCGCAAGACCGGGCTCGCGCCCGACTGCGCGGTGCTGGTCGCGACCATCCGTGCGCTCAAGATGCACGGCGGCGTCAAGAAAGAGGACCTCAAGAGCGAGAACTTGAAGGCGCTGGGCGCCGGCATGGCCAACCTCGCCCGTCACGTCGAAAACGTGCAGAAGTTCGGCATCGTGCCGGTGATCTCGATCAACCGCTTCAGCGCCGACACCGACGCCGAGATCGCGCTGGTGAAGGAGCATGCCAAGAAATTGGGCGTCGAAGCCTTGATGGCCGACCATTGGGCCGAAGGCGGCAAAGGCGCGGCCGACGTGGCGCGCGCGGTGGTCAAGGCGGCCGAGAGCGGCAAGAGCAAGCTCAAATTGCTTTATCCCGACGACATGCCGCTGGTCGAGAAGATCCGCACCATCGCCACACAAATTTACCGCGCCAAGGACATCGACGTGCACAAGCCGGTGCGCGACCAGCTCGAGTCGTTCGAGAAGATGGGCTACGGCAAATTGCCGGTCTGCATGGCCAAGACCCAGTACAGCTTCACCACCAACGCCGACACCAAGGGCGCGCCCGAGGATCACGTCGTGACCGTGCGCGAGGTGCGGCTCTCGGCCGGCGCCGAGTTCGTGGTGGCGATCTGCGGAGAGATCATGACCATGCCCGGCCTGCCCCGGGTGCCGGCTGCCGACTCGATCGACGTCGGCACCGATGGGCGCATCGTCGGGCTGTTTTGAAAGCTGCGGCGAGCGCCGCGGAGGACCCGCGCTAGAGCTTCTTGATCCCAGCCTGGGCGATGATCTCGCTGAACATCGGCACCTCCTTGGCGAGGCGCTGCATGTGGCTCTTGCCGTCCTTCGCGGTCACCTCGAACCCCGCCTGGGTGAGCCGCTGGCGCATGTCAGGCTTGCTGAGAATGTCGAGCGCGACCTTCTCCAGCCGCCCCACGATCTCCGGCGGCGTCTTCGCTGGCGCCATCAGCGCGGTGTAGGTGTCGAACACGAAATCCGGATAGCCCGCCTCCAGCATGGTGGGAATATCCGGCAGGTCGTGCCAGCGCGTGCGCCCGGTGACGGCGAGGCCCTTGATCGCGCCGGCCTTGATCTGCGGATGCGCCGGCGCCAGCACGCCGGAACTCAGCTGCACCGTGCCCGAGAGCAGCGCCTTGAGCGCGTCGCCGCCGCCGGGGAAGGGGATGGTCGCCATCTTCTGCAGGCCTTCGCGCAGCTTGAGCACCTCGGCCTGGAGCTGGGGCGTGGTTCCGATCGGCGGCGTCGAGACGTTGAACTTGTCGGGATTGGCCTTGGCGAGGGCGACGAACTCCTTCATCGTGGTGGCGCCGAGATCCGGCATCACCGCGAACACGTGCGGCGACACCGCGAGCTCGCAGACGGCGACGAAATCCTTGAACGGATCGTAGGGCGGCGTGTTGTAGAGGCCGGGATTGACCGCGTAGGCGCTGGTCGACAGCAGGATCGTATAGCCGTCGGCGTCCGCGCGCGCGACGTAGCCCATGCCGATATTGCCGCCGCCGCCGCCCTTGTTCTCCACGACGACCGAGGCGCTCATCGCCTCCTGCATCGCGGCCGCCATGAAGCGCGCGATGATGTCGGATGGTCCACCCGGGGTGTTGGCGACCACGATCCGGACCGGGCGATCGGGATAGGCGGCGAATGCCGCGCCGATGCGCAGAACGGCAGGCGCGGCGAGGCCCGCGAGCGCGGCCTTGATCAGGCGGCGCCGCGACGGCGATCCCCCGACGTTGCGTGACTCACTCATCCCATATGCTCCCGGCGTCGCCCTTGCGCGCGATGCTAGGAACTTGGCGATGCTGCGACAACCTGGATTGAGCCCGTCGCGCGCGCGAGTCGCTGCGGCCGGAG
>VAZL01000756.1:0-2457 GCA_005883445.1 Alphaproteobacteria bacterium
GTGAAGCTCAAGCGCGGCGAAACCGTGGTGTTCTCGTGGATCGTGTACAAGTCTCGCTCGCATCGCGATCGCGTCAACGCCAAAGTCATGAAGGACCCGCGGCTGGCCGAAATGATGGATCCGAAGTCCATGCCTTTCGACGGCAAGCGCCTGATCTACGGTGGATTCAAGCTTCTGATCGTCGCTTGAGCGGTCGGTCGCCGCAATCGATGCGGGCGGGCCCGCAAGCTCTGACGATCGCCGTCGACGACGCGCAGCGCGTTTCGGGTTTGCTGCAAACACCGCCGGACGCGCGCGCCTGCTACGTCTTGGCGCATGGTGCAGGCGCGGGTATGACGCATCCATTCATGGGAACGATCGCGAACGAGCTCGCCGAGCGCGGCATCGCGACGCTTCGCTACCAGTTTCCCTATATGGAGCAGGGCTCGAAGCGACCGGACACGCCCAAGCTTGCGCAAGCCACCGTTCGCGCCGCGGTCGCTGAAGCCTCGCGGCAGCTACCGCACCTCGCCCTATTCGCAGGCGGCAAGTCCTTCGGCGGCCGCATGACTTCGCAAGCGCAAGCCGCATCACGGTTGTCCGGAGTCCACGGCCTGATGTTCCTCGGATTTCCGCTGCACCCGGCGGGACGACCGTCGGACGAGCGCGGAGCGCACCTCTTCGCGGTGCAGATTCCAATGCTGTTCGTGCAAGGAACGCGTGATCAGCTCGCCGACTTGCAGCTCCTCCAGGCGTTCGTCGGGAAGCTCGGTGCGCGCGCCACACTCAAGCTGTTCCAGGACGCCGATCATTCGTTTCACGTCCCGGCGCGCACGGGACGCAAGGATTCGGAAATCATGACTGAGATAGCGGATGCGATGGCGGAGTGGATCGAAAAGACGATCCCGCGAGCGGTCAGGCGATAAGAGAATCTCTGGACGGGCCCCGTGGCCGCGACGGGGCTTTTCCAGGAAGCGCGGCGCCGCATGGTCCTCTCGCCGGTCCGCGAAGCATGGCGCCACGGCGTGAAGCCGAATAGGACGGTTTCCTGCATTTCATCCCTACCGGCGCGCATTGTGTCTTGCCGCGCTGGAGCCCGGAGGCTCCCTCCCGTAATCTTGCCCTGTGATGAGCAGGCGACCCGAGGGCAACCCGATGAAAACCGACCAAGGCAGCCCAGGCACCGACAACGCCGCCGAGCGCGGCAGGAGCGGTCCTGCCTCGCGGCCGATGGGAATCCGACAAGCCCTGCGCGAGATCCGCAAGGGCATCGTCGTGATGTGGTGGGGTTTCTTCGATTGGGTGGCCGTAGTGTCGTGGAAGGCGCTGCTGCTCGTTTCGTTCCTGGGCCTGATACTCGCTGGCATATTCAAGATTCCGATCCTGGCTTTTGTGCTCATCATCGCCTCCTTCATCATCAAGGTGGTGGCGGGCGGCAAGCGCAGAGCGGAACTGACCGCCAACGCGGCCACCCAGCGGGCCGAAACCGAACAGCTCGAGCGCACCGTGCTGGAAGCGCGCCTGGAAGCGCTGCAGGCCCAGATCGAGCCGCATTTCCTCTTCAATACCTTGGCCAGCGTCGACCAGCTTATCCAAACCGACCCGCCGCGCGCCTCCAGAATGCAACAGAGCTTGATTCGCTACCTGCGCTCGGCCATGCCGCAGATGCGCGAAGGTAGCCGACCCACACTGGGTCAGCAGGTCAATCTTTGCAGCGCGTTCCTGGAAATCATGTCGGTGCGAATGGAAGGACGCCTGCAGCCGGTAGTGAGTGTTCCGGAAGGCTTGAAATCAGCGGTCTTCCCCTCGATGATGTTGCAGACCCTGGTGGAAAACGGCATCAAACATGGGCTGGAACCGAAGCCCGAGGGTGGCCGGCTCGAGATCGGTGCCGAGATCGTCGATGGCCAGCTGGCCGTCCACGTGCTCGACAATGGCGTCGGGTTCATGCCGAAAGCCGAGGCCGGCGTGGGACTGGCCAATGTCCGCGAGCGGTTGAAGGCCTTGTACGACGGCCGGGCTGAGCTGATCATCAGCGTGCCGCCCGCGGGTGGCACCTGTGCCACGATCAAAGTGCCCTACGAAATCGCCCCAGCTACGCCACCTGCCTGATTGGACGAGTGCCAGCATGCACGCCTTGCGCGCCCCCACCGCCGTCATTGCCGACGATGAACGCCTGATGCGCGAACAGATTATTGACCGCCTGAAGGAAGCCTGGCCCGAGCTCTCGATTGTGGGCGAGGCCAGCAACGGCCGCGAGGCAATAGCCATCGTGCAGAGCCAGGAACCCGATATCGTCTTTCTCGATATCAGCATGCCCGGGATGGACGGCATCCAGGCGGCCCGAGCGCTGGCCGGCCAGGTCCATGTGGTCTTCGTCACCGCCCACGACCAATACGCCATCAGCGCCTTCGAGCACGGCGCGGTCGATTATCTTTTGAAGCCGGCCGAGCCGGAGCGGGTCGCGCTGACCTGCCA
>VAZL01000756.1:2611-3752 GCA_005883445.1 Alphaproteobacteria bacterium
ACCCAGAGTATCGAGGCGCTGATCCGCAAGCCGATCAAAGAGCTGATCGATGAGCTGGACCCGGCCGAATTCTGGCAAATCCATCGCTCGACCGTGGTTCGCGTCGATGCGGTCAACCACGTCAGCCGCGACTTCCGCGGCAAGCAGATAGTGCATGTGAAGGGCAGCGAGGAAAAACTCGAAGTGAGCCGCACCTTCAATCATCTGTTCAAGCAGATGTAGGCGCGCCGGCGCGGCTTCTTAATTCGATCTGCTGCCGATCAGTGCGCGATACCGCGCCATGTGCCGGATCGCGTCCTTCGGCCTCTCGAGCTTTTCGTAGAGCAGCGCCAGGTTGTAATGGCAATCGGCCAGGTCCGGATCGGCGCGCAGCGCTGCTTCGTAGGCCTCCATCGCTTCCGCCTTGCGCTCCATGTCGTCGAGGAGCACGCCGAGGTTGTAGAGAAGCACCGGATCGCTGCCACAGGTTCTGACCGCGTCGCGATAGACTTGCTCGGCCTTTGCGAAGCGCCCGGCTTCGTGCAGAAGCCGCCCCAGGTTGATATGGGCATCGAGGAGCGCCGGATCGGCGGCGATGGCTTGCTCGTATGCGGCGAGCGCAGCTTCGGTGTCCTCTTTTTCCAGCGCCACCGCCTTGTCGAACCACTCCGGCGCGCTCGTCCGCGCCTCAGCCGCCGTGTTGCGCTCGATCACACTCGGGGAGCCGTCGGCGGGATCGCCTTCGAATTCGAGCAGGTATTGCCCGGAGTCCGCCTGCCAGCGGCCGCCGCCTTCCTTGACGACGACGCGGTCGGCCACCGCGCAGATGGAAAGTCCCGATAACGGCATGGCATCGGGAAGGTGGCGGCGAAGCTCTCTCACGGATTTCGTGATCCGCCTTTGCGGCACCTTCGCGTCGGCGAGCGCCTGCGCGGTGCGCAGCACGATCAGGTCCTGGAAGGAAAACAGCCAGGCGCTGCGGGGCCCGCGCGCGGGCGACACGAACCCGGCGGCGATCAACGCTCTAATCGTGCTGCGCGGCAGATGAAGCAGCTTCTCGACGTCACGGACGCCGTACCGGTGCATCGCGCCCCTGCTTGCTCGCTAGGCCTAGGCCTTTTTCCTGACGCCCTTGCGCGCCGCCGGGACCGCCACCACTGCC
>VAZL01000757.1 GCA_005883445.1 Alphaproteobacteria bacterium
CGCGCCCGTCGGCACTGAAGCGCAGATCGCGCAGCAGCGCCGTTGCGAGCCCGGCCGAGCGCGGCAACTTCAGAAAGCGCGCGGGAATGAGTTGATCGGTGTTGAGATTGGCGACGTCGAGCGGGCAGGCGACCGCAGTCAGCCGGATGAATTTGTCCATGCGCGCCTCACACCTTCCGTCCGGAAAGCAGCGGCCGCACGTCGGTTAGCTTTCCGGTCACCGCCGCTGCCGCGACCATCGCCGGAGACATCAAATGGGTGCGTGCGCCCGGCCCCTGTCGCCCGCGGAAATTGCGGTTGGTGGTGGAGGCGCAGCGTTCGCCTGGCGCCACCACGTCGCCGTTGATGCCGACGCACATGGAGCAGCCGGATTCCCCCCACTCGAGGCCGGCGTCGCGGAAGATGCGGTCGAGCCCTTCCTCTTCGGCCTGGCGCTTGACGGTGGACGAGCCGGGCGACACCAATCCGGGAACCTTGCTCACCCGGCCTGCCAGGACCGCGGCTGCTGCGCGCAGATCCTCGATGCGCGCATTGGTGCAGGAGCCGATGAAGATGCGGTCGACCGCAATGTTGGTGAGCTTCGTGCCCGGCATAAGCCCCATGTAGTCGAGTGCCTCGCGCAGATATTTCGCCCGCGCCGCGTCCGGCTCGCGTGCAGGGTCCGGGACGCTGCCATCGATCGGCAGCGCGTCCTGCGGGCTCGTGCCCCAGGTGACGATCGGCGCAATGTCGGCGGCGTTGAGCTCGACCTCGCGGTCGCATTTTGCGCCGTCGTCCGTGGTGAGCGCCGACCACGCCTCGACGGCCTGCTCGAGTACCCTCCCTTTCGGGGAATAGGGCCGCCCTTTCACGTATTCGAAGGTCGTTTCGTCGGGCGCAACCATGCCGCTGCGCGCGCCCGCCTCGATCGACATGTTGCATAGCGTGAGCCGTCCCTCCATCGACAGCGCGCGAATGGTGGGACCGGCGAACTCGACGGCATGGCCCGTCGCGCCGTCGGTGCCAATGCTCGCGATGACGGCGAGCACGATGTCCTTCGCAGCGATGCCCGGAGCGAGGCGTCCGTTGACGGTAATGCGCATGCGCTTGGGCTTGCGCTGCCACAGCGTGTGCGTCATCAGCACATGGGCGACCTCGGAGGCGCCGATGCCGAAGGCGTAGGCCCCGAGCGCGCCATGGGTCGAGGTGTGGCTGTCGCCGCATACGATCAGCAGACCGGGCAGGGTGAGGCCCTGTTCGGGACCCACCACGTGCACGATTCCTTGGTGGGGATCATCGAGCCCGAACAGGGTTATGCCGTGCTCAGAGGTGTTCTCCTCGAGCGTGCGCACCATGCGGGCGATCTCAGGGTTGTCGATTATGCGCCGAGACCCGCGCGTCGGGACGTAATGGTCGGCGACGGCGAAGGTGAGACCTGGTTCGGCAACCCGCGCGCCGCGCGCTTTGATCTGGCTGAAGGCGTTGAACGATCCTTCATGCACGTAATGGCGGTCGACCCACAGCAGCGCCTCGTCGTCGTCGCGCCGGACGATCTCGTGGGCCGCCCACAGCTTGTCGAAAAGGGTCAGAGGCTCGCTCATGGCGGATCGAAAGGGACTAAGTGCCGCGGCGGACTGCGCCCAATATAGAAGGGCGCGCCAGGCAATGTTAGTCTATCGGGCAGATGTCAGATGGG
Organism: Alphaproteobacteria bacterium; assembly: GCA_005883445.1. GTDB lineage: Bacteria > Pseudomonadota > Alphaproteobacteria > Rhizobiales > Xanthobacteraceae > VAZQ01. The sequence goes on from VAZL01000757.1 coordinate 1,676, forward strand.
AGGGTTCCAATGTCGCATTGGTCGGCAGAGGTCACGCGCCGCAATCTGCTGCAGACGACTGCGCTAGGCGCTGCCGCCGCGGCGACCGGTCTCATCAACGCGCCGGCACTCGTCCGCGCGCAGGTCTCTCCGGTGAAGCTCGGCGTGCTGCATCCGGTCTCGGGCGCGTTGTCCTATTCGGGCCAACAGGGCCGGCTCGGTGCAACCATCGCGATCGAGGAGATCAACGCGGCGGGCGGCATCAAGGCGCTGGGCGGCGCCAAGATCGAGCCTGTCCTCGGCGACGCGCAGTCGACGCCGGAGGGCGGCAATGCCGAGGTCGAGAAGATGAACTCGACGGGCGTCGCGGCCATCGTCGGCGGCTATGCCAGCTCGATCTGCCTCACCGCCAGTCAGACCGCCGCCCGCTACGACCTGCCCTACGTGGTCGACGTTGGGGTCGCCGACAACATCGTCACGCGCGGCCTCAAGAACACGTTCCGGTTCGGGCCGGGCTTCGGAGTGATCGCGAAGACCGCCCTCGACAACCTCGTCACCATCAACGACCAGGCCGGCAAGCCGGCCAAGACCGTGATGATCGTGCACGAGGATTCGCTGTTCGGATCGGGACTGGCCAAGCTGCTCAACGCGCAACTGCCCGAGCGGGGCTTCCAGGTGCTCGAGACCATTCCGCATCCGACGCCGACCCGCGATTTCAACAACGTCGTGTTGAAGATCAAGGCGCAAAATCCGGATCTCGTGATTCCGGCGAACTACTACAACGAATACGTGCTGCTCGCCCGCACCATGCAGCAACAGCGCGTGCGGCAGAAGGGCATCTATTCGGTCCTCGGTGGTGCTGCGTCCTCCTACAAGTTCGTTAAGGAGTTCCCTGAAGCCGCGCAATACATCATGGACTGCAATCACTGGTTCGACCCGCGCAATCCGAAAGCCCTGGCGCTCAAGAAGAAGGTCGAGGACAGGGGGCAGTTCTACACTTATGAGGGCGTGCCAAGGTCATCGCGGCGTTGGAAAACTCCACCTTCGCGGGCCACGTGATGCCCTACGGGCCGACCAAATTCGTCAACGGCCAGAATCAAGGGGCGGCGCCAGTCAACACCCAGGTGCTCGGCAACGACATCCAGGTGATCTTCCCGCAGACGTTCGCCACGGCGAAGCCGGTATTCCCGATGCCCCCCGCCTGAGCGGCCACAAGACGGCGGCGGGTGCCGCCGTCGCCCTTTTGGTTGCCGCATGCTGTCGCCGGTCATCCTCGTTCCCGCCATCCTCAACGGGCTCTTGACCGGCGCGGTCTATGGGCTGGTCGCGCTTGGGCTGACGCTGATCTACGGCGTCCTGCACATCATCAATTTCGCGCACGGCGCGCTGCTCACCGCCGCTATGTTCGCGGCCTTCTTCGCGCACCGGTTGCTCGGGCTCGATCCATACCTCACGGCCATCGTGTTGGCGCCGCTTTTCTTCGCGCTGGGTTATTGCTTGCAGCGCTTCGTCATTGGCCCGGCCGCGCATGGCGAGGACCGCAACGTTCTGCTGATCACGCTCGGGCTCGCGGTGGTGATCGAGAACGTGCTGCTCTATGCCTTTGGTGCCGATACCCGCACGCTCAACCTCGATTATGCCTTCAACGTCGTCGACCTCGGCATCGCTTTCCTTGCGGTGCCACGCGTCATCGGCTTCGGCGTCGTGCTCGTCGTCGCGCTTGTGCTCTGGCTCATCCTGAGCTTAACCGACACGGGGAAGGCAATTCGTGCGGTTGCGAAGGAGAAGCTCGGCGCCGAGCTCTCCGGCATCGACGTGGGGCACATCTATGCCGTCACCTTCGGTCTCGGCACGGCGTGCCTTGCCATCGCCGCCTGCCTGCTGATCCCGACCTATTACGTCAATCCGCACGTCGGAAACGCCTTTGTGCTCATCGCCTTCACCATCGTCGTGCTCGGCGGCATGGGCTCGGTGACGGGGGCGCTCGTCGGCGGCCTTTTCATCGGCGTGGTGGAGAGTCTCTCCGGCCTCTATCTCGGAGAGTCGCTCGGGCAGATCGGCATTTTCGTCATGTTCATCCTGGTGCTGCTGTTCCGTCCGAGCGGTCTGTTCGGAGAACGGGCATGAGGGGGCCTTCGATCGCACACATTGTGCTCGTCATCGCTATGCTCGCGACGGTGCCATTGCTCACCACCTCCAATGCCGTGCTCAATTTTCTCATCGTCGCATTGCTGATCGCACTGGTGGGGCAGGGCTGGAACGTGCTCGGTGGCTATGGCGGGCAGTATTCCTTCGGTCATGCGGCCTTCTTCGGGACCGGCGCGTATGTCACTGCCATCCTGCAAATGCGCTACGGCATCAACGCCTGGCCCGCGTTCGCGCTCGGGATCGCCGGCGGCGCGCTGGTCGGCGCCGCAATCGGCGCGCTCACCTTCCGTTCCGGATTGAAGGGCTCGTATTTCGCCCTCGTCACGCTGGCGTTTGCCGAGGTGCTGCGCATTCTCGCCAGCGTCGCACCCATCACCGGTGCCGGCGTCGGCATCTTGATTACGCTCGATCTGCGGCCGCAAGCGTTCCAGTTCCAGAGCCGCGCGCCGTTCTATTGGATCGTGCTTGCGCTCCT
>VAZL01000758.1 GCA_005883445.1 Alphaproteobacteria bacterium
CGCGCACCATGTCCTTTTCCGCCGCAGGGAAAACGTCGATGATGCGGTCGATCGTCTTCGCCGCCGAGCTCGTATGCAGCGTCGCGAATACCAGGTGACCGGTCTCGGCCGCGGTCAGCGCCAGGCGGATCGTTTCCAGGTCGCGCATTTCGCCCACCAGGATGTAATCCGGGTCCTCGCGCAGCGCGGCGCGCAGCGCGTTCGCGAACGACAATGTATGCGGCCCGACTTCGCGCTGGTTGATCAGACATTTCTTCGATTCGTGCAGGAACTCGATCGGGTCCTCGATGGTGAGGATGTGCCCGTACTCATTCTCGTTGACATGGTTGGTCATCGCTGCCAGCGTCGTCGACTTGCCCGACCCGGTTGGGCCCGTGCACAGGATCAATCCACGCGGGTTATTCGTCATCTCGGCGAAGATCCTGGGCGTCGCAAGCTCTTCGAGCGAGAGCACCTTGGAGGGGATGGTGCGGAACGCGACCGCGGCGCCGCGCTCCTGGTTGTAGGCGTTGACCCGAAACCGGGCGAGGTTGGGAATGCCGAACGAGAAGTCGCACTCGAGCATCTCCTCGTAGGTCTTGCGCTGGGCATCGCTCATGATGTCGTACACCATGGCGTGCACATCCTCGTGCTCCATGGGCGGCAGGTTGATCCGCCGGATGTCGCCGTGAACGCGGATCATGGGCGGCAGCCCTGCCGAAAGGTGCAGGTCTGAAGCTCGGTTCTTGACCGCGAACGCTAAGAGTTCGGCAATGTCCATTTATAATCCCATCGGGCCAAAGCGCGCGGGCCGCGGGTATTCTTGCGGGCGACCGCTGCGGCAAGCCCAGAACGGCGGCGACGGCGCGGGAGTTCCACCTGTGGATTACAGCGCGAGGCCCGCTATGCCGGCGTCATCATCCATCCGATTATGAGCCCAGACGAGAAGGCGTGGCAAGCCGTCCGGTCCCGGATCGCGGTCGCGGCCCGGCGCGCCAGCCGTGATCCCGCGGCTGTGGAGTTGCTGGCGGTGAGCAAGGCACAGCCTGCCGCAAAGGTCCGCGCGGCCTACGCACTGGGCCAGCGGGCGTTCGGCGAGAACTACGTGCAGGAGGCTTCGCTCAAGTCCGGGCAGCTCTCCGATCTCTCCGACATCGAGTGGCATCTCATCGGGCCTTTGCAGAGCAACAAGACGCGGCTTGCCGCCGCACTGTTCGGGTGGGTACAAAGCATCGATCGGCTGAAGACCGCCGAGCGGTTGTCCGCCGCGCGCGACGCGCATGCCGCGCCGCTCAACGTGTGCGTGCAGGTGAACATCAGCGGCGAACCGAGCAAGAGCGGCGTCGCGCCGGCGGATGCGCTGGCGCTCGCACGCGCCGTGTCGGGGCTGCCGTCGCTCGCTTTGCGCGGGTTCATGGGCATCGCGGAGGAAACCGCCGACGTCGAACGGCAGCGCCGGCAGTTCCGTAGCTTGCGCGGATTGTTCGACGCGGCGCGCGCGGGCGGGCTCGCTGTCGATACGCTGTCGATGGGGATGTCGGCCGATCTCGAGGCCGCGGTCGCGGAGGGAGCGACGCTGGTGCGCATCGGTACCGCGCTGTTCGGCGAAAGAACGAACACAACGGAGCACGAGGCAACATGAACATCACGATCATCGGCGGCGGCAACATCGCACGGGCGCTATTGGGCGGCTTGATCGCACGCGGCCACGGGTCCGACGCGCTCGCGGTGGTCGAGATCGACGCCGAGGCGCGGGCGACGGTTGCAGCTCGCTTCGGCGTCGCCACATTCTCGGCGATCGAGCCCGCCGCAGTCGTCAACGCCGACGTCATCGTCATCGCGGTCAAGCCGCAGAACGTGCGCACCGTCGCCCGCGAGCTCGCCACGCTGCTCAAGCGCCAGGTCGTGCTGAGCATCGCCGCCGGCATCCGGCTGTCCGACCTCTCGCGCTGGCTCCTGGGCTATCGACGGCTCGTGCGCGCGATGCCGAATACTGCAGCGCTGATCGGTGCGGGGATTGCCGGGTTGCACGCGCTCTCCGGTGTCGACAGCGAGGGACGCTCGCGCGCAGCCGCGGTGCTCGAAGCGGTCGGGAGCACGCTCTGGTGCGAGCGCGAGGACGAGCTCGATGCGGTGACCGCGGTCTCCGGCAGCGGCCCGGCGTACGTCTTCTATTTTCTCGAAGCGCTCGAGCAGGCGGCGCGCGAGCTGGGTTTCACGCCGGCGGAAGCGCGGCGGCTGAGCCTCGCTACGTTTTCCGGCTCGATTCGTCTGGCCGAGAAGAGCGATTCCGAGCCGGCGCTGTTGCGCGCGCAGGTTACCTCGAAAGGCGGCACCACCGAGCGCGCGATCGCGACGCTCGACCAGGCCGCGGTCAAGGCGTCGGTCGTCGCCGCGGTCAAGGCGGCCGCAGAGCGCGCCAGGGAGCTCGGCGAAATCCTG
>VAZL01000759.1 GCA_005883445.1 Alphaproteobacteria bacterium
CGCTCCAGCCCGGTTACGAGCCTTCATCACTATTACGGATCGGTCCGCCCCAGTGCTCTGCTTCGGTACTCTCGCCTCGCGGTTCTCGCCGCTTGGGCTTCTCCCTTGGCATCAGAGCGACTGGTTCCTGCAGTTCCGCGCAAAAGCCTGCATTCGATTCACGCCCCCTCTACGCCGGTCGCCGCCCACCCAGTCATCAGGCACCTGGCAGACTCATCCCAGAAGGACCAAACGCTTCTGGTTTTGACGACGCTATGATTTTTAACGACGCGTCTTCGTAGGGTTCACTTTCGTTCGTCTCTCGAATGCTCACCTGCCCAAGGTCTTCCTTGAGCTTTCACTCCAACGCTCACCACCACGGCTCTTTACCGCAGCAGCTTGGAGTGGTTTGGGACCTGCTCCTGAAAGCCGATCCCGAGGGGCCCTCCCTCATCTCTCACGCAGCTGTACGACACAGATTTCACTTCGCACTGATACGCTACATGTGTCTCTGCAGCACACTTGGGTCAAAAAATTGAAAGCAGTAGAGGGAATGGTTCCCATCCGGTGTAGCCTCGTCGGGCGCCTCCGCATCGCGGAATCAAATCGCAGATCTTGTGGTCGCCGATGTCACGACCATATGCGGGGCACTCGGCACACACTTCGTCGCCAGGACAAAGGACAATACCCTTGAGGGGAACCCTTGCGGGGAGCCGGAAAGCCGGAGGTCCTTGTCGAAAGACCCGAGGCGGCCAATTGAGCCGTTGCTAGAAATCAACACACGGCCGCCTTTTTACTCGGGCAATTTCGATCCCCCGTGACTTGTGTAATGGGCTAGGCGAAGGAAGGCCGCGCTGCGATTTGGATTGGTGAGGTTTCCACCTAAGACACGAACTCGACCTCGGTCAAATGATGATCAGGCCTAATTTGTTCGAGCTGACGAGACGTGCGGCCCGTTCGTTCAACGTCGCCGCGTGTGCTCTCGCCCTCGCAAGCTGCGCAACCGTGACGCGCATCCCCTATACGCAGCAGGAACAGACAGCAGCCGTCATTCCCGGCATTCCGGGCGCCCGCATCTGGGCGGATGACCCGGCCATCGCGACCGTGCGCCGCTCAGTTGTGTCCCGCGTCCCGGCAAAGCAACCGGTCGTGCTGGCGCTATCCGGTGGGGGCGCCGATGGCGCGTTCGGCGCGGGTCTCCTGGCCGGATGGTCTGCGCGGGGAACGCGGCCGCAATTCACATTAGTGACCGGAGCCAGCGCCGGCGCGCTGATTGCGCCGTTCGCATTCCTAGGTCCGGCTTACGACGAAACCCTCAGGAGCGTGTTTGCCACCGGCGAGATGGCGAACTTGCTGCAATCGGAGGGATTGGCGGGACTATTCGGCACGGGTCTTTTCAAGACGGAACCCCTACGCGACTTGATCGCGAGACATGTGGATGCCCCAATGCTCGCAGCGATCGCGCGAGAGCACCGGGCCGGACGTCGCCTCTACGTCGTGACGACCAATCTCGATGCACAGCGCACCGCGATCTGGGATATGGGCGAGATTGCTGCCAGCGGCGACCCGGGGGCGCTCGATCTGTTCCGCAACGTTTTGACCGCATCGGCGAGCATTCCGGGCGTGTTCTCGCCCATGCTCATCGAAGTCGAAGCGGATGGACGACGTTCCGCAGAAATGCACGTCGATGGCGGCGTGACGACGAATGTACTCATCCTGCCCGAGGCCTTGCTGGTGTCCGGCACCCCGGTCTTTCCGCCCGATGCCCGGCCGAAGGTCTATGTCGTGATGAACAGCAAGCTTGCGCCGGACTTCGAAGTCGTGAAGGCCTCGACGCTGCAAATCGTGAGGCGGTCGTTTGAAACATCCGTGCGCGCCAATACGCGCAATACGCTGCTTGCGTCCTACCAGTTTGCCAAAAGCCGGAACTGGGACTTCAACTTGGCTTCGATCGATTCCGATTATCCAAAATCCGATACGATCGGCTTTGACCTCGCCTATATGCAGCAATTGTTCGACTACGGCTATCAACGGGGGCGGGCCGGAATACTATGGCGATCGACGCCGGCGGAATTCAAATTGCCGTTGCCCTCACGGCCGCGTGTCGCACTCCAGTAGCCAACTTAGGGATTCGAACCCGCCCCCGATCCGAAGTTTGGAGCACGGGATTGTGCTCGAGTTGCTGTACACCGAGGATGCTAGTGAGACCGAACTGACAGTGAAATCCGGCAGCGTCGATGTGGGATTGGGCATTGACGTCATGCGAGTGCTGCGCGCCTATGCCAAAGGCGACCCGCTAATCGGTGCAAATACCGGTCCTGCCGTTA
>VAZL01000760.1 GCA_005883445.1 Alphaproteobacteria bacterium
TTGATTATTTCCGAAGTATGCCGGCCCGTCAATATGAAAAAATGCGCCCTGGCATCACGCGACGGAGATGAAGAACCCATGGCCAACAGGATCCACGATATCGGCATCGCGCGGCAGATCGGGACCTACAGCGACGCGGTCGAGGCGCCCGCGAACGCGCGCTGGCTCATCACGGCGGGCACGCCGGGCCTCGACGCTGAGGGCAAGGTGCCGTCCGATTTCGGCGCGCAGGCGGAGCTGGCATGGAGCCACATCGTCACCATGCTCAAGCGCGCCGACATGTCGGTCCATGACCTCGTGAAGGTGACGCAATATCTGGTGCGTTCCTCCGACATCGCAGCCTACGCCGAGGTGCGCGCGCGCCATCTCGGCAGCGCGCGGCCGGCCTCGCTGCTGCTGATCGTTCCGGGCTTGGTGCGGCCCGAGTTCCTATTGGAGATCGAGGCCTGTGCCGTGAAAGCGTGACGCCATGACGATGCGCGCGGATTTTGCACTTCCCGCGGTTGAAGAATCGTCGCTACGCTATGACGGCTGGCGCGTCACCGCGGTCTGCTTCGTGGTTGCCATGTTCTGCTGGGGATTTGGCCTCTACAGCCATGGCATTTACCTCGCGGAGCTGCAGCGTCGCTTCGGTTGGTCGACATCGTTGATCTCCGGCGCTACCACCGCCTACTACCTGCTCACCGCCTCCTTGGTCGTATTCGTCAGCGATGCCATCCTCCGGTTCGGCCCGCGGCGAATCTTTCTGACCGGCACGTGCTGTCTTGGCAGTGCGGTCGCTCTGCTGGCGTTCATTGCCGCACCGTGGCAACTCTATCTGGTCTATCTCGTCATGGCGGTCGGGTCGGCGGCGATGCACGTCGCTGCGATCACTAACGTGCTGAGCCTGTGGTTCGACCGCCAGCGCGGGCTCGCGCTCAGCTTGGCGCTCAACGGTGCGAGCTCCGGCGGCATTTTCGTCGCGCCGGCCTTAGTCATCGCAATTGCCGTGGCCGGCTTCCCAGCCGCCATGGTCGGTGCAGCGACCGTTATGGCAGCGATTCTCATCCCAGCCATCGCGATCGGCATCGACCGGCCGCCGATACGCACCCAAGCAACGGGCCTTCCGCACGGCGGATCAAGATCGGGAGCGGGTTCTGCCTCCGCGCCATCTCGTTGGACGCGAGCGGAGGCGTTGCGGAGCCTCGCGTTTTGGAGTGTGGCCGGACCGTTCGCCCTAGCACTGATGGCCCAAGTCGGTTTCCTGGTGCACCAGATCGCCTTTCTCGAGCCGACGATCGGTCGAAGCCGCGCGGGATTGACGGTCGGCGTGCTGACCGTGATGGCAATCATCGGACGACTCGCGCTGGGCGCGGCCACTTTGCGGCTCGACCTTCGCGGTGTGACCGCCCTGTCGCTAGTGAGCCAAGCAGCCGCGCTGTTTGCGATGACGCAGACGACCAACGCTGCCGCCCTCTTCATCGCCTGCGCGATATTCGGCCTGTCGGCCGGAAACCTGGTCTCGCTTCCCGCGCTGATCATTCAGCGCGAGTTCGAGGCAACCTCGTTCGGCATGGTGGTCGGATTGTCGACCGCCATCGGCCAGTTCACATACGCATTCGGCCCGGGCCTGCTCGGTGCCGTTCGCGATGCGACCGGCGGCTACACCGCCGCGTTCGCGCTCTGCATGATGTTGCAGCTCACCGCCGCGGGAGCGATCCAGATGTCGCGGCCTCAGCGGAAACCGATCGACTTGAGATAATTGTAGGCCTGGATGATCTCGCGCAGCCGATCTTCCGAGGAGCGGTCGCCGCCATTGGCGTCGGGATGATGCCGCTTGACCAGCGCCTTGAAGCGGGTCTTGACCTCTTGGGCCGAGGCGTCCGCCTCGAGGCCGAGCGCATCGAGCGCCTTACGCTGGGCATTGCGCGTCGGGCGGAACTCCGACAACCGCCGCTCCGAAGCACGTCGCGCGTCGGCTGGTCCGCCGAACTCCCGAAAAATACCGAGGGGATCATCGGCACCGGAAAATTCGGGATGAAGGCGGGAAGAATGGGAACGCGACGTCGGCCGTCCGCCGTTCATCCCCATCTTCCAGGTCGGGCGATGTCCGATGACCGCTTCCTTCTGATAGCGGGCAATGTCCTCGGCGCTCATGCCCGCGAAGAAATTGTACGCATGGTTGTACTCGCGAACGTGATCGAGACAGAACTGCCAATACTCGCGCTCGCGCAGCCGACCCTTGGGCGCGCGGTGGGTGGCAGGCGCCTTGCAATTCGGCCATTCGCAGGCCGGGCATTGG
>VAZL01000761.1 GCA_005883445.1 Alphaproteobacteria bacterium
AGAAACGGGTGCCGATCATTCCCGACGTGGCGACGACCGGCGAGCAGGGCCTGCCCGGGGTCGAAGCCAGCGTCTGGAACGCCTTCTTTCTCCCGAAGGGCACGCCCGAGCCGATCGTGCGCAAGCTCAACAAGGCGATGAGCGACACCCTCGACGATCCGGCCGTCCGCGCACGGCTGGAGGAGCTCGGCCTCGAAATCGTCCCACCCGAGCGCCGCACGCCCGAATATCTCGCCAAATATCTACCGGCCGAGATCGAGCGTTGGGCGAGACCGATCCGCGCCGCCGGCATCAGCGCCGATTGAAATCGTCGCTGTTCGGAAACACAATCACGCGCAAACCCAAGCATTCGCAAGCGACGCGCAAAGCGTCGCGAACTCGCGGGAGGAAAAACATGCTGAGGGCGAAGGCGGCCGCCGCGATCGCGGTCCTGCTGGCGCCGCTCGCCACGGCGAGCGCGCAGGATTGGCCGACCCGCGCGGTGACCATGGTCGTGCCCTACGCCGCCGGCGGCCCGGTCGATACGCTGGGGCGCATCCTCGCAGCGCGACTGAGCGAAATCCTCGGCCAGCAGGTGGTGGTCGAGAACGTCCCCGGCGCCGGCGGCATGACCGGCTCGAGCCGCGTCGCCAAGGCGCCGCCCGACGGCTACACCGTGCTCCTCTCCGGCAGCGCCGTTCTCGCCATCAACCAGACCCTCTACAAGAAGCCGCTCTACAACGCGGTCAGCGACTTCGAGCACGTCGCGCTGTTCTCCGACTCGGCGCGGGTGCTGATCACGCGCAAGGATCTTCCGGTCAACACGCTTTCGGAATTCGTCGCTTACGCCAAGGCCAACCAGGGGAAGATGCAATACGGCTCGGCCGGGGCCGGCTCGGGCATGCACGTATGCGCCGTCCTGCTCGACGCCGCCATGGGCACCAAGATCACGCACGTGCCCTATCGCGGCTCGGCGCCGGCGATGCAGGATTTGATGGGCGGACGCATCGACTTCGTCGCCGAGCAGATTTCGACCGCGCTGCCGCAGATTCAAGGCGGCACGGTCAAGGCGATCGCCACGCTCGGGCTCGAGCGCGCGCCCGGTCTCGAACAGCTCCCCACCGCGCAGGAGCTGGGCCTTGCCGGCCTCGACTGCGGCAGCTGGGGCTCGCTCTCCTTCCCCAAGGGAACGCCGGACGAGATCGTGCAGCGCCTCGCCAAGGCCACCAACGAGGCGGTGGAAACGCCGGCGGTGCGCGAGCGGTTGAAGAGCATCGGCGTGACCATCCCGGCGCCCGAGCGCAGGACGCCAGAGTACTTGGCGAAATTCGTCGTCAGCGAGATCGCGCGTTGGGCCGGCCCCATTAAGGCGAGCGGCACCAGCGAAGAGTGACCCGCGCGCCTCAGCCGCGGTGGCGAAGTACGATGAGGGCGGTGTCGTCGTAGCGGCGCCGCTCGAGCTCGTCGAATCCCGCGGGCGGGGCGAAGCCGGCGCTTGCCGCTTCCTCGACGACGATCAGCGCGGCAGGCGTGAGCCAGCCGCCGGCGCGGGCCGAGGCCAGCGCCGCTTCGGCCAGGCCGCGGCCGTAGGGCGGATCGAGAAAGGCGAGCGAGAACGGCTCGACCGGATGCGCCATGCCGAGCTTGCGCGCATCGCGCCGGAAAATGCGGGTGACGCCGCCCAAGCCCAGCGCCGCGACATTCTCACGCAGCAAGGCGCGCGCCTCGGCAGCGTCGTCGATGAACAGCGCAAAGGCGGCGCCGCGCGAGAGCGCCTCGAGCCCGAGCGCGCCGGTGCCGGCGAAGAGATCGAGCACGCGGGCGCCGGTGATTGGATCGCCATAGGCGTGGACGAGGATGTTGAACAGCGCCTCGCGCAGCCGGTCGGCGGTCGGCCTGATCGCCTGCGACGTCGGCGCGGCGAGCGTGCGGCCGCGCAAGCGTCCGCCGACGATCCGCATCAGCGCCGCTCGTTCCGCGCGCGCCGGTGGCGGCGCTCGCGTTTCG
>VAZL01000762.1 GCA_005883445.1 Alphaproteobacteria bacterium
ATCGACACCATCCTCTCATCGCGCGTCTTCATCGAGAAGGGCAGGCTCAGCAACTTGATCGCGGCAATCGAGAAGGCGGTCAAGATCGTCTATCTCGAGGACATTCGCGCCAGCATCACGGCCGGCGATAAGATCCGCGGCCTGCTCAACGCCGGCAAACCGCTGGTCGAGCGCAAGCCCGACGATTGGGCCGCGATCCTGTTCACGTCCGGCTCGGAAGGCGTGCCCAAGGGCGTCGTGCTCTCCCACCGCAACATGCTGGCGAACGCCGCGCAGGGCGCCGCCCGCATCGATTTCGGCCGCGAGGACAAAGTGTTCAACGTGCTGCCGATGTTCCATTCGTTCGGGCTCACCGTCGGCGTGATACTGCCGCTGGTCTTCGGCGTGCGCGTCTTTCTCTATCCCTCGCCCCTGCACTACCGCACGGTGGCGGAGCTGATCTATGGGGTGAATGCCACCATCATGTTCGGCACCGACACGTTCCTGGCGGGCTATGCGCGGGCGGCGCACCCTTATGATTTCCGCTCGCTGCGCTACATCCTGGCGGGCGCGGAGCCGGTCAAGGAAACGACCCGGCGCACCTACATGGAGAAGTTCGGGCTGCGCATTCTCGAAGGCTACGGCGTCACCGAGACCGCGCCGGCGCTCGCGTTGAACACGCCGATGTTCAACAAGTTCGGCACCGTCGGGCGCATCCTTCCCGGCATGGAGGCGCGCCTCGAGAAGGTCGAGGGGGTCGAGGAGGGTGGCCGCCTCTACGTGCGCGGACCGAACGTGATGCTCGGCTATCTCAAGGTCGAAAATCCCGGCGTGCTCGAGCCGCCGCCCGAAGGCTGGCATGACACCGGCGATATCGTCACCATCGACGAGCAGGGCTTCGTCACCATCAAGGGCCGCGCCAGGCGATTCGCCAAGGTCGGCGGCGAAATGATCTCGCTCGCCGCGGTCGAGGCGCTGGCGTCGGAGCTGTGGCCGAATGTGCTCTCCGCGGTCGCCGCCGTGTCCGACCCGCGCAAGGGCGAGCGGCTCATTCTGCTCACCCAGCAGAAGGGCGCCACCCGGGCCGATTTTCACGCCTTCGCCAAAACAAAACACGCATCCGATCTGATGATTCCGTCCGAGGTCTGGGTGCTCGACAAGCTTCCCGTGCTCGGCAGCGGCAAGGTCGACATGATGGCCGTGGGCAAGCTCGTGGAGGAGCGCCTCGCCGCCAAGCCGGAACCGATGGCGCGCGCGAGCGCATGACGCGCGACTCCGCAGCGTGGCCGCCGCTGCCGCCGCGGCTCAAGCCGATCGTGGAGGCGGAATATCCGCGCTACAGCGCGGCCGAGATGGCGCGCCGCCGCGCCGCGGTCGAGGCGGCGCTCGCCGCGGCGGACTGCGACCATCTTGTGTTCTACGGGGCGAACCGCGCCGGGTCGGCGGTGCAGTGGCTCACCCAATGGCCGGTGACGGTGGAGGCGATCGGCGTGTTCACGCCGCGCGAGCGCGACGCGCTGTTCGTGCAGTGGATCAATCATGCGCCGCTGGCGAAGCGGCTCGCCGCCGAGGCCGACGTGGCCTGGGGCGGCGAATCGTCCATTGGCGCCGTCATTGCTGCGCTGGAGAAGCGCGGCGCGCGCGAAAATCGCGTCGGCGTCATCGGCGCGATGAATTTTGCCCAGTACGCGGCGCTCGCTGCGCGCTTCGGCAACATCGCCGACCTCAACCGCGCCTATGTGCGGCTGCGGCGCGTGAAGTCGCCGGAGGAGATCGACTGGTTGCGCATCGGCGCCTGGCTAAGCGATCGCGGCATGGCGGGGCTGCGCGACGGTCTCGCCGTGGGGCTGACCGAGCGTGCCCTCGGCGACCTGATCGAGCGCGCCTATACGCGCGAAGGCGGCACCAATGTTATCCATTTCATCGGCGCGACCTCCATGCACGATCCGCAGCTCGGCGTGCCGGCGCAGTTTCCCTCGACGCGGCGCGTGGCGAACGGCGACATCGTGTTCGCGGAGATCAGCGCGGCATTTTGGGATCATTCCGGCCAGGTGCTGCGCAGCTTCGCGGTCGGGGAGGAGCCGCCGCCGCTCTACCGCGCGCTGCACGCCGCCGCCGACGCCGCCTTCGACGCGGTCGCCGCGGTGCTCAAGCCCGGCGCAACCCCGGCGCAAGTGGTCGAGGCCGCCGGCGTGATCGAAGATGCGGGCTTCACCATCATCGACGATCTCCTGCAC
>VAZL01000763.1 GCA_005883445.1 Alphaproteobacteria bacterium
AAATTTGCTCTTCTTCGTCGGCAAGGGCAGCACGGTTGTCGTCATTCTCTCCCCGTTGAATCGTCTTATCGATATGGACTGCCATCCATTCTTCGTTTTCGGCAAGCGTCGTGTAGATCCGCTCAAGATGGCGGAATTCCCTCGTTTAGTTCGGCGAACGCGGTGTGTTGGCGAGGAACGTCCTGAATTCGGCTGCTTTGGCTCGGTATTGCTCTGCAGTGAACATTTGATACGCCCTTTCTGAGGCTGGCGGAGCACAACTAAGACGCACTTTGGGTGGACATTCTTGGCTTGGTCACCCACACGGCGAGTAGCCAGGACACCCAGAGAAAAAGGAAATACAGGGCCAGGAAGACGATCAGGCTCATGCGTGAGCCCCATTCGTACTCGACCGTCAGCCCAATGAAATAAGCCGCGAGGTCACCGGCAATCATGAAAATGAGGTAGTACACGATAAGCAGCATGGCGACTCCCTTGCAGGCGGCGCAGCAGCGCCGCAGTTTGATTTTCTGTCGGCTACAACTTCGGTTTAATAATCTCCTCAGGTTGCTCGTTCACGACGATGTAAATCTGTTCCCCGCCCATGAACGAGATCACGGTTCCCCGCTCGGCGATCCGGTCGGCGACATCGTTCCGTGTCACAGTCACGGCGTTATCGAGGTTGATATAAACGACTTCATGCTTCGTATCAGTGCACTTGATCCAGGTTGCCATTGTTGCCTTCCAACTCAATTTGAATCCGCCACGTCAGCAGAGCATGCCCGTATCGAATTTTCCCTGCACACGCCGCCCGCGCGAGATCTTGCAGCGCTTTGAGCGCGGCGCGCATGGCGCCGTAATGATTGACCCGCGCGCGGAACGTGCGTGGCGCGCACTACCGCTGAGGCTTTGCGTGTCCCATGATGAATGACACCACGCTAAGGCAGATCGCAGCAGTCAAAGCGATGGTCAACAACGGGAACAACATCTGGACATAGAACCACATCTGACGACCTTACCTGGAGTTGGCTCTATACACGCGGCGCCTGGTCAGAATCCATCATCGACCTTGCCACGCGCCCGCAGAGCCGGGCGGCGGCAACGGCGCCTCGTCATTGACGCGGAGCGATTGCTACCTGCTCCGTACTATCGGAGCTTACTTCGGGACGGTGAGCAGGTTGGCACATGCTTGTGCCACCGCCGAATTAGCCGGGTCGCTGCCTGGCAGCGTTGCCCAGCCACCCTTTTCGACGAAGGAGCCTTGCTGCCACGAATTGACCTTCATTAGCTCAGTCAGGTTCGCTGCGGCGTCGGCCTCGTGTCGGAATTTATCGGCACAGATGGGAGCAAGTGCGCGCACGACGGCGGTAGCGGCACTTTTCTCCGCCATTTCCTTGGCGGTTTTTCCCAGTGTCCACCCGCCCCAGGTGAAGCCGATGATCGCTGTCGCTGCAAATCCGATGCAGGCGCCCTGCAAGAGACGAGTAATCGATTCTCCTTGCAGGATTAGAGGTAATTGCATGGTGGTTCCTTTCGCCCGACATGTTTCGGAGCGAGGGCAACGGACACCCGGATGGGTTCCGGTAAGTAAGTTGAACTGAAAGCCCGGTCGCCTTGCGACAGCGGCTCGATCGCAGGAAGTGTGCGCCCATTAACACTAGGAGTCTGTATAAAATTGAACACTCGAAACTAATTTTGAGCGTGTCGCGCCCGTCGGCCCCAGGTGCGCGCAAAGTCGCTCAAAAAAATCTTTTGTCCCAGCCGTCGCAAACTCCGCCCGGTAACTCCATATGCAAATTACAAAATTGATTACGCGATGATTGTAGGAGACTGGTCATGACCAAGGGCTATATCGTTGC
>VAZL01000764.1 GCA_005883445.1 Alphaproteobacteria bacterium
GGGGCGGCTCCGATGCAGCGGGAAATCCGATCGGTACCGGAGCGAAGTACGATCCCGTCGCCAACACTTGGACTCCCATAACAACAACCGGCGCTCCTGCGCCGCGCTCGAGTCACACGGCAATCTGGGACGGCTCCCGAATGATCATCTGGGGCGGCTCAGGCGAATGCTGCAACAACTGGTTCAACGACGGATTCGCATACACACCGTAAGAGCGGGGAACCGGAGCGAATCCCGAGACGCGCTCGCCCGAAGCTGAACCCACGTCCGCTTCTCTCGCACCTTTCTGATGATTGGTGATTGGTACGGAGGGCGGGTGCCGTTCTTGTTACTTTATTTCTCACCAATCACCATTCACTCTCGCGCACCTGACGCTTGGCGGCTGAGTAACAACTCTGCGATGTCGAGCACCTTCACGTTTTCCCCTCCTGGCGTGCCCGCCATGCCATCGGTCATCATGTTCAAACAAAACGGACAGGCCGTGGCGAGCGTGCGCGCGCCGGTGGCGATAGCTTCCTGCGAACGCAAGACGGAAACGCGCTGCGACGGTGCCTCCTCAAACCACATCCGACCGCCGCCCGCACCGCAGCAGAAAGTCTTTTTCCCACAGCGCGGCATTTCGCGAAACTGCGTGTCCCTGGCAGCGCCTACCACCGTGCGTGTCGCATCGACTTCTCCGTTGACGCGCGCCAGGTAACACGGGTCGTGCAAGGTGATCGGCTCACCATTACTGGCGCTGTTGCCGTTACTCAACCGTCCCGCCCCGACCAATTCTGCGAGCACCGTTGAGTGATGTTGCACTTCGTATTGGCCGCCGAAGTGCGGGTATTCGTTCTTGAACGTGTTGTAACAATGTGGGCAAGGGGTCACGATCTTCTTTGCCTTGTGGCGCGTCAGGGTCTCGACATTGGCCTGCGCAAGCTGTTGGAACAGGAACTCATCGCCGATCCGACGCGCGGGATCGCCGGTGCAACGCTCCTCCGTCCCCAGGACGGCGAAATTCAGTCCCGCTTCCTTGAGTAGCTGAGCGGTCGCACGCGCGACCTTCTGTGCACGCGGATCGAATGACGCGGCGCAGCCGACCCAAAATAGATACTCGAAATCGGGATTCGATTCGACAATCGGCACGTCGAGGCCATCCGCCCAAGCCAGGCGTTCGGAGTTGTGGCGACCATAGGGGTTGGACTGGTTGCCGACCTGTTGCAGCGCTTTCGCAGGCGGCCCGGAAAGTTTGCCTTCGCCGATCAAATCCCGGCGCATGTCGCTGATCAAATCGACATGCCCAATCAAGACAGGGCACTCCTGGACGCACGCCTGGCACATCGTGCAGGCCCAAAGCGTTTCATCACGGATCGTCCCGTGCACGTCACCGCCGCCGCGTGACATCAAACCGCGCAAATCGATCACGACCGCTTTGGGTGAAAGCGGTTTGCCCGCCGCGGTCGCCGGACACGCATCTTCGCAGCGGCCGCACTCCATGCAGGAATCAAGGCTGAGCAGTTGTTGACGGTTCAAATCCGCAAGTTGGTGGACTCCCGTGCGACCCGTCCGCTCGACCTCTTCCATCTTCAACGGCACGAGCGCGCCCATTGGCCGTTCGGGACGGGCGGCAATATTCATGGGCCCGGTGATGACGTGGAGGAACCGATTCACCGGAATCGTGGCGAAGAACAGCGCGACCAGAATCGCGTGCAGCCACCAAGCCGCCAGGTGCATCGTTTGCGCCCTGCCCACGTCGATATCGCGCAACAAGGTCACATCGATCAACCAGCCGACGATCGACCAGTGGGCCACATCCGGTTGCACCTGGGTGTAATGGATGCGCAGTGCTTCCACCATGAAACCGGTGACAGCGAGGGAAAGGAGCAACCCTAGCAGCCACCAGTCACGCAAATTGTGACCGAGGCTCGGAGGCCGTTGGAAGGCGCGGCGATACATGGCCAACAGACAGCCGATGATGAATGCCACGCCGAATACGTCCATCGTCAGTTCATAGATCAGGTAGTACCAGCCGTGGTGAAAGTAGTACGGCCCATCGTAGGCGATCGCCAACAAAGTGGTACCGATCGTCAGCACGACGAAGCCACTAAATAGCAGCAGGTGGAGGAGAGCGCCGAGCGACTTCTTGTGAACGCGTTTCTGCGCCACCGCGTAGACGACGAGCCGCCGACTCCACACACGCCAGGCACGCTCAAATCCGCCTTTTTGACCT
>VAZL01000765.1 GCA_005883445.1 Alphaproteobacteria bacterium
GAATGAACACGCACCCATTCTGATCCATCTCAATCTTTTCCGTCTGGGCCGGTGCCCCCGCGTTGGCCGATGGGTTCTCGATCCATACCACCGCATTTCTCAGCTCTTTCTGGGGCGATAACACCAGATCGCCGGCGTCCTTCGCCGTACCGCACACGTATTGATCGATCGTTATGTCGACTTTTTTTGCGGGTGGAACGGCCCCGACGAAGACGACCTTACCCTTGATGGCGGCGCTGAGGGCAAGGCTCGGCATGCACAGAAGCCCGACCACCATGACGGTCAGGATTCGCGCGAATCGAATTGCTCGCATTCAACGCTCCTAGCCTATCTCACAACACCTTCGTCGCTGCGGGACACACCTATCCGCTTAGTGCACTGAAACCCGGATACGGGCGAGGTTAGTCCGGCCTGCCGCTCGGGTCAAGAAGGACCAAGCTACTTCGGAACGCCACGTCAGGCGAAGTCCTACCTCGATTGGACCGCACACTGACAGAAAATCAAGAATTCGTCTGACCGACTGCGCACCACGAAATCCATAGAATTGTCGGCGTCAACTCATACGACAAATCGAAATAATCCAGAACGCCGGTTGTCTTGTGCCCGACATCTTCGAAACCGGTATGTGTGCTTGCGTACGGGCAGGACGCGCGCTAAATGTTTCATTGACACTTGCTGCCGGTCCGTGCGATTCGCTGCCGGCGTGGGCCGGCTTTGGTTGATTTCCAATGTCCACGTCCACGAAAATTTTCCTCCTGACCGCATTGTTGGTCGCGGCGTGGGTTCCTGCTGTCCACGCCGAGAAAAAGACGGTGTGCAGCATCACCGTCAATTCTCCCGACGAAAAGGAAACGTTTCGCCGAAGCCTGCCCGCTGACAAATATCAGTTCGTCGAGCTGGTGGAGCGCGGCCGCCCCGACTGGTTGGAATCGGCATGCCGCCAAGGCATCCGCTGCGATGTGAGGCAGACGAGTTCCTGCCCGTCGCCGAGATGGAGCGCGTTTCGTGCAGCGATTCGTGTCGTGGCTTGTTCTCGCAGCTCAAGGAGGTCTATCTTTTCGGCTGCAACACGCTGAATCCTGAAGCGCTCAGGAGCGCGTCCGCCGAGATCGGACGCAGTCTGGTCCGCTCCGGATTTTCACGGGCTGACGCCGATCGCCTTTCGCGTGGATTGAGCGCGCGTCACGGTGAAAGCAGCCGCGATCGAATGCGTCTCATCTTCAAGGACGTGCCGGTGATCTATGGCTTTTCGTCGAAGGCCCCCGTGGGGCCGACGGCGGCCTCGATGCTGGACCGCTATTTTCAATCGGGCGCCGGCGGCGAGATTGGCAGCGGCCGGGCAAGTGCAAGGATGCTCGGACGCTTCTCCGCCAACTCGATGGTCGTCACAAGCGGTCTGAACGATTCGGACCCGTACGCGGCACATCGGCGGGACGTGTGTCAATTCTCCAGCGATCGCTTGTCGCCCGTCCAGAAGCTCGGCTTCGTCCATCAGCTCCTGGGTCGCGAGATGGCGGAAGTACGCATGTTTCTCGACCGCATCGAGAAATATACGGCGTCGCTGAGCGAGAGCGAGCGGCAGACGCCCGCGGTTGCCCGGGCGCTCGATGCGATCGCGCGCGATGAGGCCGCCCGTACGCGATACCTCGACTTTGCACGCGATGCCGACCAGCCCGCGGTTCGCGCGCGCATGCTGGCGGTGGCGGGCAGTCTGGGCTGGCTTTCGCCTGCGGAGAAGCGGGCCGAGCTCATGCGGATGATCGGTGAGCAGCTCGCGAGAAACGCGGTGAGTGCGGCCGACGTGGACCTCGTCTGTGCGCTGAATAAGGACCGCGAGCTGGACCAGGAGCGTCATCGGCTGCAACTGTCGCCCACGCAAACCAGCAAGGTCTCGAGTGCCGCGGTTCTCGCCTGTTTAGGCAGCGAAGAGGCCCGCGCGCAGATGCTGCTGGCGTTGACGAGCCGGAGCGACGAAGAAGTTCAGATCGCACAGGTTTATCTGCGCCATCAGCCGATCGCGGACGTGAACGAGCTTCGTGTAGTTACCTCTGGGATCGCGCGTATGAACGGTTCGAATGCACAGGTTCGCGCGCTGGAGACACTCGCGGGCCAACACCTTTCGGATCCCGAAAGCCTCGAGGAGCTGACGCGTCTGTTTCCTGTCGCCGAGTCGGCCGGCGTCCAGACGGCCATCGCCGGGATCCTGATCCGTTCCGATTTCAAGACAATCGCTACCCCCGAGCTCGTGCAGACACTGCGTCAGCATCGCCTGGGGCCTCCCGGCCGCGAAGACCTGATTGATGTCCTTATCCGGCGCCTTGCGAGCGCAGTAGCTTCTCCTCGGCTCTGAAGGCCCGCCTGGATTTTTGGGCGAGGATCCGGCGGCGAGGCGCGCGGACACCCTTTCGCCGGAGCAGTCCACAGGGCGTGTCCCTGGTGCATCGGCCGCACGTCGTCTCCGGGCGGTTCCAGCCATCTGGCCCGGACCCCTGTTCCAAGGCACGGTAACCGTGCAATACTAGCGCCCTTTTTCGCGCTAGTACCTCTGCATGTCGGCTTCCCTGAAACTTGCCCTGCTGGCTGTCTTGTTGGTCGCCGCGTGGACTCATGAGGTGCGTGCCGACAAGAAGACGGTATGCACGATCACCGTCAATTCGTCCGACGAAAAGGAAATATTTCGCCGGAGTCTGCCCGAAGACGATTTTCGGTTTGTCGAGCTGGTGGAGCGCGGTCGCCCCGATTGGTTGGCATCGGCTTGTCGGAAGGATGTCCACTGCGACGTTCTTCTCATCTCCGGCCATTTTGGTGACGGAACCGAGTTTTATTCGGACCGGCTGGATGCGCGCGAGTCCTTGCCCGTCGACGAGATGGAGCGCGCCTCGTGCAGTGACTCCTGTCCTGGATTGTTCTCCCAGCTCAAGGAAGTCTATCTATTCGGCTGCAACACTTTGCAAGCGCAACCGCTCAGGAGCGCATCGGCCGAGATCGCGCGGAGTCTTATCCGTTCCGGGCATTCTCCTGCCGACGCCGAAAGATTGTCGAGGCAATTGAACGAGCGACACGGCGAAAGCAACCGTGATCGCATGCGCCAGATTTTCAAAGACGTGCCGGTCATCTATGGCTTTTCGTCGAAGGCGCCCCTTGGTCGGACGGCGGCCCCGATGCTCGACCGTTATTTTCAATCGGGCGCCAGCGGCGAGATTGGCAGCGGCCGGGCAAGCCCAAGGCTGCTCAGCTTGTTTGCGCCGAGCTCCATGACGGCCGCCACCGGTTCGAGCGATTCGGATTCGCACGCCGGCTTCAGGCAGGACGTCTGCCATTTCTCCGATGATCGCCTGTCGGCTGCGCAGAAGCTCGGCTTCGTCCATCAGCTCCTCAATCGCGAGATGGCGGAAGTACGCATGTTTCTCGACCACA
>VAZL01000766.1 GCA_005883445.1 Alphaproteobacteria bacterium
CGCCACGCGCTCGTGGAGCAGCGTGGCATAGGGCTTGCCGCCGGCTCTCGCGAGTGCGTCGCCCAGAAGCCCGAAGCCGAGATTGGAATACATCGCGCCCGCGCCCGGTGCATACGGCAGCGATGCCCCCGCGAGCCAGCGCCAATAGGCGTCGGCTTCGAAGTGCTTGAACGGGTTTTCCCCCGGTTGCGGGTCCGGCACACCCGGCAGTTCGCGCGGCAGGCCGGCCGTATAGCTCGCGACATCGAGGAGCGTGATCTGCCGGCCCGCGAACGCCGGCACCTTCGCGCCAGGCGGGGCATATTTGGCGAGCGGATCGGTAAGCTTGAGCGTTCCATCCACCGCCATGGTCGCGAGCACCTGACCCGCCATGACCTTGGCGATCGAGCCCATGCGCACAATGGAACGGCCGTCGGGCTCGACCTTGCTGCCCGGACGCGTGTCGCCGTACCCGAGCACGATGGACTCCTCGCCACGCACCACCGCCAGCACCAGGCCGGGCGCGCCGGAGCTGAGCCACATCACCGCGCCTGCCATGGACGCGGCGTCTTTGAGAACGATGTCGGCGGCGCGGGCAGGATTTGCCGATGCGCCGGCAGCGAGCATCGCGAAGATCACGGCCGGACGGTATCTGGTCGATCTCGGGGTCATGGGCACTCGCCGGTTGGGGGGAAGTTTGTCGCAGGATAGCATGGGTGAGGCGGAGATCGTTCTCGCCACCGTGCGAGCTTAGCATCGAACGTTTGCCGAGGGGTTGACATGAATGGCCACAAACACTGCGCATGCCGGGACGCGATCGTTCCTCCAAGCCGGCGTTTCTTTCTCGCCGGGCTCGCGGTTGCCGCGATCTCGCCCGCGGTCGCGCATGCGCAAGCCGGCGGCCCGGCCTCCAGCGAGGACGTGCGATTCATGCGCATGGCGCTCGACGAGGCCCGCCAAGGCGATTTTCCCTTCGGGGCGGTGATCGTGCGCGACGGCTCGGTCATCGCGCGCGGGCGCAATTTGGGGCGAACGACCGATGACCCGACCGCGCACGGCGAGATGGTGGCGATCCGGCGCTGTCTCGCCGATCACGGCAGCGCGGCCCTGCGCGGCACCACGCTCTATACTTCGGGCGAACCATGCGCGATGTGCATGGGCGCCATCCTCTGGTGCCATGTGGGGCGGCTCGTTTTTGCGGCGTCGATCGCCCAGCTCGCCACCAAGATCGACCAGATCATGCTCTCGAGCGCCGACCACGCCGCCAAGGCGCCCTTTGCCCCGATCTCGATCACCGGCGGCGTGCTGGCGGACGAGGCCGTGGCGCTGTTCGTGAAGTGATCCGCAGCCGACATGACTCTGCGCCGTTGGAGATATCGATGATCGCCCTTCGTGCGGCGAAGGCGGCAACGGTCGCGGCCATCGCGCTGTTCGCCAGCCTCGTCACCTTCGGAAATCTGACCGACTACAACACCAACTTCGTTTTCGTCGAGCACGTCCTGTCCATGGATACGATCTATGCGTTTTCCACGATCAAGTATCGGGCGATCACCGACCCTGCGATCGCGCACGCGGCCTACGCGCTCATCATCGCGACGCAGGCGGCGACGGCCGTGCTGTGCTGGATCGGCGCGGGCGCGCTCGCGCGCCGGCTCTCCGCCGACGCGGCTGCGTTCAATCGGGCGAAGACCTTGGCCGTGGTCGGCCTGACCCTCGGCTTCCTGGTGTGGCACGTGGGATTCATGTCGATCGGCGGCGAATGGTTCGGGATGTGGCAGTCGCAGCAGTGGAACGGCGTACCCAGCGCGTTCCGCTTTGTCATGACGATTATCGCCGTGCTGATCTTCGTGGCGATCCCGGACCAGGAGCTCGAGCGGGGAGGGACGGCATGAGCCGCGGCGGTTACACGTCCACCTTGAGCGCGGCGATGAACGCCTCCTGCGGGATGTCCACCTTACCGAACTGGCGCATGCGCTTCTTGCCCTCCTTCTGCTTCTCGAGGAGCTTGCGCTTGCGCGTCACGTCGCCGCCGTAGCATTTGGCGGTGACGTCCTTGCGCAACGCGCGCACGGTCTCGCGCGCGATGATCTTGCCGCCGATCGCGGCCTGGATCGGCACTTGGAACATGTGCGGGGGAATGAGCTCCTTGAGCTTCTCCACCATGGCGCGGCCGCGGCTCTCCGCGCGCGTGCGATGGACCAGCATGGCGAGCGCGTCGACGGGATCGCCGTTGACCAGGATTTGCATCTTCACCAGGTCCGCCGGCCTGAAGTCGGTGAG
>VAZL01000767.1 GCA_005883445.1 Alphaproteobacteria bacterium
AGGCGATGCGGAATCAGAAGGGTCGCGAGCGCCTCCGACAGGCGCGCCAGATGTTGGGTGACGTCCACCAATGCCACGGCCAGACCCCGCGTCGCGTGCAAGATGGAAAGGCCCAGCGTGCACACCAGCACCACATCGCCCGCGGTCGCGGTACCGTTCTGCCAAAGCACAATGGCCCAGGCCAACAGGGCGATGATCAAGACGACGGTCACCGCGGCGTGGAACAGGCGCAGTTTTTCCAGATACAGAAGGCTGCGCCGCCGCGCTGCCATTTCCCGGTCAATGGTCGCGTCGAGCCGGCTGTGTTCGCGGCCGATCCCGCAAAACGACCAGACCAGCGGCATGTTGCCAACGACATCCACCATTTCGCCATCAACCGCCGCCGCTCGATAGGCAAACTCGTGATGCAGCGGCCGGCCAGCGGCGGCAAGGCGAAACATGGCCAATACCAAAATACCAGCAAGCGCCATCAAGACGACGGCCATGGGCACGCTCACCGTGACGACGAAAGCGATGGCTATCAGCGTCGCCATGCAGGGCGGCAGGACGTTCCACACCGACATGTTCTGTAACGTGAAAACGGCGTTAGACGTCGCCGTGATTCGGCTTGTCAATGTCCCCGGCATCCGATCAGCAAAATAGCTGGGCGCATGCCCGGTCAGATGCCGAAACAAGTCCCGGCGCAGGTCCCCGGTGACGGCGACAAAGGTATAACTGGCGATCCAGCTGGCGAGCCGCCACAGCAGGTTATCCACCGCAATCAGCGTTGCCAGGAGCAGGAACCCCAACCAGGCATCTCTGGCATTCGTGCCGACGTAAAGTCCTCCCGCCAGTGTATCGACGAGAACCTTGACGGCGTACTGCGCGCCCACCGAGCAGCCAACGGCGCCGACCACGGCCATCATGATGGCGGCGTGGGAACACGGCCGCGCCCTTACGTAGCAGGCGAGAAACGCAAGCGGGCGGGCGGCGTACCGAGAAGGATTGTCCATGTGGCTTTGGGACCCTCCGGCCGGCTACGCGCGCACCGAACAATGGAACGCGAGACCGGGCCACGGGTTCCAATGGAACCTGCCGAAAAACGGCGGCGTCGATGGGCCTCAACCTTTCTAGCAGATTGCAGCTATCTGTGAGCTTAGGCTGCCTCCGGCCGCGTCGGCCTCCGTCCCCTGTGTGTACCAAATTGGATCTGCAATAGCGGCGAAGTCTTTAACCTGGGGCTGTCAGCGGCGGCGCTTGGCAATTCCTGAACTGCTCCGAGGATGAGGCAAGAGCC
>VAZL01000768.1 GCA_005883445.1 Alphaproteobacteria bacterium
GCGGCCGGCCGGCGGCAGCCAGAGCCACAGGCCGAGCCACGAGAGCGCTAGGAACAGGCCGATGACGGTCGCGACCGACGCCAGCGCCGGCCACAGCCGTTCCCAGAAAATCGTCCACCGCGCCCGGCGTAGGGCCCGCGCGAGCAAATCATCGCCCGCGCGCTCCGGCGGAGGGAGCTGGTGGGGAGCCGCTGCATCGGCGGGCCGGTCGGTCAAGTCCATCTCCGGAAAAGAGAATCTGCCCAGGATCTGATATTAACACGCAACTACATGGGTGCCAGCAGGCAAAAGGAAGGCACCCACTGATCAAAACATCGTCAGCAGCATATGGTTCAAGGCGCTCACGCGGGGTTCAAAAGCCACGGCGGCAGGCGGTCGAGCGCGATCAGGTCGGAGACCTCCAGGCGCGGCCGCACCAGCGCCCATTCGTTTTCCCGCACAAGCACTTCCGGCACCAACGCGCGGGTGTTGTAAGTGCCGGCCTGGACCGCGCCATAGGCGCCCGCGGTCATGACCGCGAGCAAATCGCCTGGCCGCGGCGCGACCATGTCGCGCTCGAGCGCCAGGAAATCGCCGGACTCGCAGACCGGCCCGGCAACGTCGGCAACGATGCGCGCGGCGTCGGGGCGCGGCTCGCGTACCGGACGGATGTCATGGTGGGCCTCATAGAGCGTGGGACGGATGAGGTCATTCATCCCGGCATCGACGATGACGAAGGTCTTGGCCTCGCCGCGCTTGAGATAGAGCACACGCGTCAGCAGGATGCCCGCGTTGCCGACGATCAGGCGGCCGGGTTCGAAGATGAGCATGCAGTCGAGATCCCGCGTCGCGCGCTTGACCATGGCGGCATAGGCCTCGGGGTGGGGCGGCGGATCGTTGTCTTCGCGGTAGGGAATGCCGAGGCCGCCACCCAGGTCCACATGACCGATGGTGTGCCCGTCGGCGCGCAAGGTACGCACGAAATCGGACAACAGCGCAAAAGCGTCGTCGAACGGCTCGAGCTCTGTGATCTGGCTGCCGATATGCATGTCCACGCCGGTGACTTCGAGGCCTGGGAGTTTTGCCGCGCGGGCATAAACGTCACGCGCGCGGCTGATCGGAATTCCGAACTTGTTTTCGGACTTGCCGGTCGCGATTTTGGCGTGGGTTTTGGGGTCGATGTCGGGATTGACGCGAACCGAGACACGGGCCGTGCGGCCCTTACCCTTGGCGATGGATGACAGCAGCTCGAGCTCGCCCTCGGATTCGACGTTGACGCAAAGGATGCCTTCATCGACGGCGAGCGCGAGTTCGGCCGCCGTCTTGCCGATGCCGGAGAACATGATCTTGTCCGGCGCGATGCCGGCGGCGCGCGCGCGCTTGAGCTCGCCTTCCGACACGACGTCGGCGCCAGCGCCGAAACCGGCGAGCGTCTTGATCACCGCTTGGTTGGAATTCGCCTTCATGGCGTAGCAGATCAGCGCCTTCACGTCGGCAAAGGCGACCGCGAACACGTCGTAATGCCGGCGGAGCGTGGCGGTCGAGTAGCAATAGAATGGGGTCGCGACCGCCTGCGCGAGATCAACGAGATTGACCGCCTCGGCGTGAAGGACGCCGTTGCGATAGGCGAAATGGTGCATAGTGCTGGCTCAGTTGAGCAGCCAATCGATGAACGTGCTGCGTTTGGGTCCTTGCGGTGCCGCGATGACCTTGCCGTCGGGCCCGATCGCCGGCTCGAGGTCCGGCCGCGAAGGGCTGGTCTCGGCGGCCGTCGCTCCCGGCGGCGGGTCGAGCCCGGCTTTGCGTCCGCAACCGGCAAGGCCGAGCGCGGCGACAAGCGCGCCGATAGCTGCGATCCGGGCAAAGCGCAGGCCGGACGAAGAACTCAATTCGGGCCCTCCTCAATTGGCAGCACCATATCAGATCGGACAGAAGAGGCGACAGCGTGGCGAAACAATCCCGTTCCCATGCGAAACGAGGAATGTATCAGCGCCCCTTTTCCAGGGCCTTAAGCCACCGGTTCGCCTGCCGGCGCACATTTTTCGGGGCGGTGCCGCCGTAACTGGCGCGGCTTTTCGCCGAATCTTCGGCGCTAAGCACCGTAAAGACGTCATTGGTGATGCGCTTCTCGATCGCCTGCATGGCGGCGAGCGGCAATCGGTCGAGCGAGACATTCTCCGCCGCCGCCTTGGCCACGATTCGTCCGGTGACATGATGCGCCTCGCGGAACGGCATGTTGTGCGTACGCACCAGCCAGTCGGCGAGGTCGGTCGCGGTGGAATAGCCCGCCCCGGCGGCTTGGCGCATGCGCGCGACATCGGGGGTCATGTCGCGCACCATGCCGGTCATGGCGGCAATCGACAACAAGAGGGCGGAGAAAGCATCCATGGCGCCTTCCTTGTCCTCCTGCATGTCCTTCTGGTAGGCGAGAGGCAGGCCCTTCATCACGATCAGCAGCGCCTCGAGCGCGCCGATGATGCGCCCCGTCTTGGCGCGCACGAGTTCGGCTGCGTCCGGATTGCGCTTCTGCGGCATGATGGAAGAGCCGCTGGTGAAGCGGTCCGAGAGCGAGATGAGGCCGACGAGCGGCGAGCACCAGACCACGATCTCCTCGGCGAAGCGCGACAAATGCACCGCGGTGATGCCGGCGGCGGCGAGCGCCTCCAGGACGAAATCGCGGTCGGACACGGCATCGAGCGAATTCGCCATCGGCGCTTCGAAGCCGAGCGTCTTCGCCGTCGCGTCTCGGTCGATCGGGAATGCAGTGCCGGCGAGCGCCGCGGCGCCGAGCGGACAGAAATTCGCGCGCTTGCGCGCATCGGCGAACCGGCCGCGGTCGCGCGCGGCCATCTCCACATAGGCGAGCAGGTGGTGCCCGAAGGTGACGGGTTGCGCCGGCTGCAAATGGGTGAAGCCCGGCATCACGGTGGCGGCGTGTTCGAGCGCCTTCTCCGCGAGCGCGCGCTGGTAGGCGGCGAGCGCCACGTCGACAGCATCGATCGTGGCCTTGATCCACAGCCGGAAATCGGTCGCAACCTGGTCGTTGCGCGAGCGCGCGGTGTGCAGCCGCCCCGCCGCCAGCCCGATCAGCTCGGCGAGCCGGCTTTCCACGTTCATATGGATGTCCTCAAGCGCCCGCTTGAACTTGAACTTGCCGCTCTCGATCTCTGACAGGATCGTGTCTAGACCGTGAGCGATCTTGCGGGCATCGTCGGCCGTGATGATGCCTTGTTTGGCGAGCATCGCGGCGTGGGCTTGGCTCGCCGCAATGTCCTGGCGGAAGAGGTGCCGGTCGAAATCGACGGAGGCGTTGATGTCCTCCATGACCGCGTCGGGGCTGGTGCGGAAGCGCCCGCCCCACATCTTGTTGCTCATGGCACATCTACCGAGGTTTCGCCGATTATGACCGGACCCGAAGGCACGGCGCGCACCCATGCCAAGAAGCGGCTTGCCATGGTCGTGGCCGGCGGGATCGCCGGCGTCGCCGCCGGACTGGCGGCGGTATACGGGATCGGCACGCTAAAGCGCAATGCGGCCGACGCCGCCTGTGCGCCCGCAGTCGAGCTGGCGCAACGTTTGGCGCCACTGGCGCGCGGGGAAGTGGCCGCGTTCACGGTCGCCGAACAATCGCTGCGCGTGCCCGACCTCGCCTTCCGGGACGCGCAGGGGAGCGAGCGTCGCCTCGCCGAGTGGCGCGGGCGCACAGTGCTGCTCAACCTGTGGGCCACCTGGTGCGTGCCTTGCCGCAAGGAGATGCCGGCGCTCGACGCGATCGAGGGAAAACTCGGCGGGCCGGCTTTCGAAGTGGTGGCGGTCAATATCGACACCCGCGATCCCGAGAAGCCGCGCACCTGGCTCAAAGAGGTCGGCGTCGGTCGGCTGGGCTACTATGCCGATCCGAGCGCCAAGGTTTTTCAGGACCTCAAGACGATGGGTCGTGCCGCTGGAATGCCGACGACGCTGCTGGTCGATCCGTCCGGCTGCGAGATCGGCACGATGGCGGGCCCGGCCGAATGGGCAAGCGGGGACGCCGTAAAACTCCTCACTGCGGCGCTCGAGCGATAGTGTCGGCGCTGTGGTGATCTTGTCCTACCCGAAGCGCTGATCACCCGCGCCGCTGTTTGCACGCATGCAGCGCTCGCCGCGCATGGCGGGGCGTGCCGCACGCGCGAATGGAATGATCACCGCGTCGGCACCGGCTTCTCGCCGCGATAGTCGTAGAAGCCGCGTTGCGTCTTGCGGCCGAGCCAGCCGGCCTCGACGTATTTCACCAACAGCGGACACGGGCGGTACTTGGAGTCGGCCAAGCCCTCGTGCAGCACCTGCATGACCGAGAGACAGGTGTCGAGCCCGATGAAGTCCGCAAGCTCGAGCGGCCCCATCGGGTGGTGCGCGCCAAGTCGCATGGCGGTGTCGATCGCCTCGACGTTGCCCACCCCTTCATAGAGCGTGTAGATCGCCTCGTTGATCATCGGCAACAGAATTCGGTTGACGATGAACGCGGGGAAATCCTCCGCCACTGCGATGGTCTTGCCGAGCTTTGCCACGTATTGC
>VAZL01000769.1 GCA_005883445.1 Alphaproteobacteria bacterium
ACGATCACGTGCTTCACGTCGTAGTGCCCGGCAAAGGCGCCGAGCATGATGTTCTTGGCCTCGCCCTCCTGGCGTTTGCGAATCTGGACGTAGAGATGATAGCGGCATGCGCCGCCGCGGGAGAGATGCACGTCGCGAACGTTGGGAAAGGACCGCTGCAGGTGCGTCAGCAGGGTCGCTTCGCGCGGGATCGCGCCCAGCAACAGGTGCTCCAGACCGCCGCCGACGATGGTGTGGAAGATCGCGTCCTTGCGGTGCGTGACCGCGTCGATCTCCATCACGTGCCGCTCGGCGCGCTCGCCGTAATATTGCGGGAATTCGCCGAACGGTCCTTCGGGCTCGCGCACGCCGGGCAGCAAGCGGCCCTCGATCACGATCTCGGCCTCCGCCGGCACCCGCAAGTCGCTGGTCAGGCACTTGACCACCGACAGCGGACGCCGATGCAGCGCACCGGCAATCTCCAACTCGTCGACGTCGATCGGAGCGATGGCTTGCGACGCGAGCAGCGTGAGCGGGTCGATCCCCACGACGATGGCTGCTTCGAGCGGCCGTCCCCCCTGCTCTGCCATCTCGAAGAACATGTGGGCATGGCGCGGCAGAAGCAGCATGCCGAGACGGTTGGGCCCATGCAATTGGCAGCGGTTGATGGAAACGTTCTGCTTTCCCGTGCGCGGGTTGCGGGTGATCATCAACCCGGCCGTGACGTAAGCGCCCCCGTCGTGCTCGTTGTGAGTGGGGAGCGGAAGCAGCCGCTCGAGGTCCACGTGCCGATGGACGACCTCGTGCGCCGGCGCCGAGGCCGTCTCCCGCCATGGAATCGGATCACTCGCGGCCTCTTGAAAACGGGCAAGAACCTCCCCCGGCTCGACCCCCATGGCCTCGGCCATCCAGCCGCGGTCGGAAATCAGCCCCGAGACGATCGGAATCGAATGTCCGCCGGGACGTGGAAATACAGCGGCGCGCAATCCGTCGAGACGCTTGGCGATGGCCGCCAGGTCGAAGCGCAGGCCAATGCCCGGCTTGACCACCACCAGCCGATCGCGTGCCGCGAGATGATCGAGCCAGTCCCGCAGCGAACGGACCGGCAGCGGCCTGTTGTCGCCGTGGGTGCGCGCCGGCTCGCGGTCGTCGGCCGGTTGGAGCGGCGGGCGAATTTGGGTCATACTCATCTCGATGCCAACGCCTGTGCGCAGATGTACCATTGCCGAGCGGCGGGGCCAACTCATGCTGGCGGCTGTCGTTCGCTGCGGAAGCGCTGCCGTGACGGACGCGGCGCCCGATAGGGCTAACCGGCCGATCGAGCCGGGAGGCCGCCGCGATGCTTGATCTCGGCTCGAGCTTCCTCGCCAGCGTCGCGCGCGACCCGGACGCGCTCGCGGTCGTCGACGGCGATGTCCGTCTCACCTACAGCGCTTGGTACGAAAAAATTTCGGCGCTCGTTGCCGGCTTCGACGCGCTCGGACTCGAAGCTGGCGACCATCTCGTGACGGTGCTGCAGAATCGCTGGCAAGCGGCGACGATCCATTGGGCGTGCCAATTCGCCGGCATCATCGTCACCCCGCTCAATTGGCGCTGCAGCGTACATGAGCTGGATTTCTGCGTGGACGACGCCGACGCGAAGGCGATCATCTACGAAGACGTCTCCGCCGCGGCCGTGCGTTCGTCAGATCGAGCGAGCGCGCGCCCGCGCATCGCGGTCGGCGAGGCGCGCGCGCAGGATTTGGCGTTCGATTCTCTGATCCGCGGCGGTGCGCCCGCGGTTCGGCCGCGGGTCGACGCCGAGGCCTGGTCGGTGATGCTTTACACCTCCGGCACCACCGCACGCCCCAAGGGCGTGCCGCGCCGCCAACGCGCGGAGCGCGCCGCCGCGCTTGCCCACGTCGCGCAGAACCT
>VAZL01000839.1 GCA_005883445.1 Alphaproteobacteria bacterium
TCCTGAGGGCTGACGGCGGATGGCGGGCATCGTTTTGTCGCGGGGCTTAGCCCGCTCACACGTCCCGTCTAGCGGTTGCGATGCCTAACCGCTGCGCGTGCCAGCGGAGATGGTCCTCGATAAACGTGGAAATGAAGAAGTAAGAGTGATCATAGCCTTCGTGCATGCGCAGCGTTAGTGGCACACCGACTTGGGCGCAGGCACTTTCCAGAAGCTGAGGCTTGAGCTGGGTTTCCAGGAATTGGTCTGCCGCGCCTTGATCGACAAGTAGTTCCCTCAATCGCGCACCATCCTCAAGCAGAGCACAGGCATCGTATCTTCGCCAACTCTCCTTGTTGCTGCCGAGATATCCACTCAGCGCCTTCTCGCCCCACGGGCAGTTCATCGGCGAGCAGATCGGCGAGAAGGCCGATACTGATGCGTAGCGATCTTGATTACGCAGGGCGATGGTGAGGGCGCCATGTCCACCCATTGAGTGGCCCATGATGCTCTGGCGCGCGATATCGGCCGGCAGTTCAGACTTTATTAGTGCAGGAAGTTCGCGCGCAACGTAACTCGCCATTCTGTAGTTCCGGGACCACGGCTCTTGCGTTGCATCAACGTAAAATCCGGCGCCCAGGCCGAAGTCGTATGAGCCCGCCGGGTCGCCCGGTACTCCATCTCCGCGCGGGCTTGTGTCGGGCGCAACTAGCAGAAGCCCGAGTTCTGCCGCGATCCGCTGTGCACCTGCCTTCACGGTGAAGTTTTCCTCGGTGCAGGTCAGACCGGACAGATACCACACGACCGGAACCGCACCTTGATCGGCCTGCCGTGGGATGAAGGCCGCAAATCGCATCGCGGTTCCTGTTTCGGACGACCGGTGCCGGTAAGTGAACTGTGTCCCGTCGAAGCAACGTGACTGAGAAACGACATCCAGTGCCATGATATATCCAATCGCTCACCATCGATCCTCGTACCGCAGCAAATCGACTTGGTGCGCCATACCAGACGATGCTGCACAGCACATTTCGGTGAGGACCGCCGCTCTCGAACTTGGACTAGCAGTTGGGACCGGGGAGCCTGCGAGCTGTTCGGCCAGACTGCTGATCACGCTCTAGACGCGAATGACTTTGATAGGCGTCTGCTGCTGTCGATCGGATCAAGCGCAGATGCCACATGCAAGGTCTCGCGTGCATGCTCGTTAACTTTTTAGAATGCTGAAAGACCGAACAAAAAGAGATGTCGGATAATTTCGGTGCAAGCCTGCCGATGGCAGGCTTGCTGCCCATTGTCGCTTCGGCACTTCCGTTTGAAAAGGGCAGCTAACAAACATACTTCACTCACTGCGTCGTAGGAAGAGGAAAAAATGGAGCCTATGGATGAGGTCTTCGATGACGAATTAGGTTTTCTCCTTGGAGCCGCCATAGTCGCACCGCCACCGCACGACAACCCACTTTGGATGCTCGTTGATCCACTGCGCGATGTAGGGCTGCGCATTCATCACGCACTGATGGAGCGACATATCCGCCGGGAACGAAAAATGCTGATCTTCGCACTGACTAGATGCCGACAATGCGCAGACAGTCACGATCAATTCGATCAGACCCATCGCTAAATTCTCCGTTGGTAACTACGTAGCACCGCTCCCTCGGAGTTTCATCCTTCGGAGACAATATTTCACCCTTTTGCTCAAGGCGCCTCCGAGGCGCTCTGGCCCTGCCGATTGCGCCCCCGTCCATTGCGCTGACGATGTGATAGCGATCACAAAAATGCGCTTTTGCCAAAAGTTCGCTGTGGCCCGGTTACTCGATCACCTCATCGGCGCGGGCGAGCAGCGTGGGAGGGACGGTGACACCGAGTGCCTTCGCCGTTTTAAGGTTGATCACCAGCTCGAACTTCAAGGCTGCCGACCCTGACAATGACGGCACGATTGACGCCAAGGAGCTCAGGAGTGCCGCAGGCCGTTCCCTCGTGCCACTCCTGAAGTAACCGGCGCTCGTTCTTGAGCTTCAGCCGCGCAGACGCCGCGAAGCACCAATCGACCATTCAGGGACTGGGCCGAGACCGGCTGAACTGCGACGCCGATCAACTCGGGCAGGTTCTCGGCGTTGAGCTTTTACTTGAGCTGGGAGCAGAGCAGGCAA
>VAZL01000840.1 GCA_005883445.1 Alphaproteobacteria bacterium
AAAGACACATATCTTACTTCGGGCACTCGACCGTGGCACGAAGCATGCATAGATTCTTGACCGGAGAGTGCGCCGTTTGCAATTGGCACCCAATCAGGTAGCATTTCCACATGAGGTTCACTCGCAAGACAGGCATGCAAGACGACGGCGCGTCGTCGGACGTCGATCCTGAGGAGCCGCGGTCGGAGTCGGTGCCGGCGGGCAAGTCTGCCAAATCCCACGTCGATCCCAACGCGCCGCGGCGAGACTCCGTGACAGCGGGCAAGTCCGCCAAGTCCAGGCCGCAGCAGCGCAAGGCGCCCAAGCGCGGCTATCTCGACGGACAGATGCTGATCGCGATGCCGTCCATGGGCGATGACCGCTTCACCCGCAGCGTGATCTATGTTTGCGCCCATTCGACCGAGGGCGCCATGGGCATCATCGTCAACCAGCCCGCGGCGCACATCAGCTTTGCCGACCTCTTAGTGCAGCTCGACGTCATTCCCGCGACGGAGATCATTCAGCTTCCGCGGCGCGCGGGCGGCGTGAAGGTGCTCAAGGGTGGGCCGGTCGATACGCAGCGCGGTTTCGTGCTGCATTCGAGCGATTTCTTCATCGAGAACTCGACGCTGCCGATCGACGAGGGTATCTGCCTCACCGCGACGCTCGACATTCTCAAGGCGATCGCGCGCGGGGACGGACCACAGAGCGCGATCCTGGCGCTCGGCTATGCCGGGTGGGCGCCGGGCCAGCTGGAGAACGAGATCCAGCATAACGGCTGGCTGCATTGCTCGGCCGATCCCGAGCTGATTTTCGGTCAGGACACCAGCGGCAAATACCAGAAGGCGCTGAAGAAGATCGGCATCGATCTCGGCATGCTCTCGAGCGAGGCTGGGCACGCGTAACGCAGCCGCGCGCGCGTCGGATCAGGCCTGTCTGCGGACCTAAACCGTGTCTCGATCAGTAGCAGTCATGCGCGGGTTTGACTCGCGCATCCATCCTCTTTGCACAAGAGTCTCTGCGAACATGGATGGATGGCGGTCATGAGCGCGTCCAGGTGCGTCTACAACGCGTCACGACGGCAATGACGACCTTGCCTTCGCCTATCCGCGTGCGCGCGAGGGCGAGTGGAGTCCGGCCTGCTACTGGAGGATTCGTTTGCGGGGCGCGGGATCGCTCTCTTCGCGCACATCATCGTCCTGCAGCAGCGCCTTGGCGTCGTCCGCGCTCATCGGCTCGCCGAAGTGATGGCCCTGCGCATATTCGCAACCGAGCTGAGAGAGCTCGACCGCGTCCGAATCGGTTTCCGCGCCCTCGGCCACCACTTCCATGCCGAGATCGTGCGCGAGCGAGATGATCGAGCGCAGGACCACGGGGCGCGCCCCCTTGCCGTTCGTGCGCACGAACGACTGGTCGATCTTGATGGTGTCGAACGGGAAGCGCTGCAGGTAGGCGAGCGAGGAGTGGCCGCTGCCGAAATCGTCGAGCGCCAGGCCCGCGCCAAGGTCGCGGATTCGCTGCAGCATCTGCGCGGTGTGCTCGGGATTCTCCATCACCAGCGCCTCGGTGAGCTCGAGCTTGAGCGTGCCGCGCGCCAGCCCCGCGCGCGCAATCACCGTGCGCAGATCGTGAATGAGGTCCTGCCGCAGCAATTGTCGCGACGATATGTTGACGGTGGCGAACACCGAATCGCGGCGGCGCACGGCACGCTGCCAGTCGCTCAACTCGCGGGCGGTGCGCTCCAACACGTACATGCCGAGATCGACGATGAGGCCGACCTCCTCGGCCATGGCGATGAACTCGGACGGCGCGGCGCGGCCCATTTTGGGATGATCCCAGCGCGGCATCGCCTCGAAGCCCGCGACCGAGCGGTCCTCGAGCCGCACGATCGGCTGGTAGAAGATTTTGATCTGCTCGCGCTCGAGCGCCCGCCGCAGCTCGGATTCGAGCGTCACGCGGTCGCTCTGGCGCGCCCGCATCGAGGGCTTGAACACTTCGATGCGGTCGCCGCCGATGCGCTTGGCGTGGTACATCGCGAGCTCGGCATCCTTGAGCACCTCCTCGGCGCGGCGTGGCTCACCGTCTGCCAGCGCGATCCCAATCGAAGCGGTGAGAAACAGCTCGCGGTCGTTGAAGGTGATGGGCGCACGCAGTCCTTTGCGCAGCGTCTCGGCAAAGTTGATGATGCGCTCGGTTTCCCGCTCTGACAGCAGAATGAGCCCAAACTGGTCGCCCGAGAGTCGCGCAAGCGTGTCCTGCGGCTTCAACAGCCGTCCGAGCCGCCGCGCCAGCGTCAGCAGAATCGAATCGCCGACCGCGATGCCAACGGAATCGTTGACCTGCTTGAAGCGGTCGAGATCGATCACGATCACGGTCGGCTTGATCGCGGGATCGGCCTTGGCGAAGGTGAGCACGCCCTCCAGCCGGTCGAGGAAGAGCTCGCGATTGGGCAGGCCGGTCAAATTGTCGTGCACCGCGTCGTGCAGGAGCCGCTCCTCGGCGTTCTTGAACTCGGTGACGTCGGTGAGCGTGCCCACGAGCCGCACCACCTCGCCGTCCGATCCCACCACGGGCCGCGCCTTCAGCGCGAACCAGGTCGCGGTCGAGCGGGTGCAGCACCTCGAGCCAACTTGCCGCCGGACCTTCGAGCGCGCCACGCTTGAGGCCGAGCAGCGCCTCGGTCTCCGGGCTGGTGAACACCTTGTCGGCGGAGACATCCCAGTCCCAGATCATGTCGCCGGCGCCGGTGAGCGCGAGCGCGCGGCGCTCGACGTCGGAGACGATACTGCTGGTGACGCCGCCGGCGAAGGCATGCTGCATCACGGTGAAGCCGATCAGCATCACGATCAGGACCAGCCCGCCGAGCAGCGCCGGCCCGACGACGTCGTTGGTGATGACCGCCGTCACCGCCAGCGCCGCCATGATCACCCACAGCACGAGCAGCAGCCAGGTCGGGATTAGCAGCACGGCGCGGTCGAAGCCGTGGAACGACAGATAGACGACCAGCGCGAAGCCGAGCAAAGCGACGGCAAAGAGCGAGACGCGCGCGATGCCCGAGGCGATCGGCGGCTCATACAAGGCAAGTGCAACGAGGGCGGCGAGAAAGGCGAGCCATGCGAGCGTGATGTGGGCGT
Source organism: Alphaproteobacteria bacterium (assembly GCA_005883445.1). GTDB lineage: Bacteria > Pseudomonadota > Alphaproteobacteria > Rhizobiales > Xanthobacteraceae > VAZQ01. The sequence goes on from VAZL01000840.1 coordinate 3,114, forward strand.
AGCGCACATGCCAGCGGTTGAGATTGAGATAGGCGAAGAGGAACACGACCAGCGTCGCCGCGAGAATCGCCTCGCCCGAGGCGCGCCAGATTTGCTCGGAGTCCGGCGAGAGCGCGAATACCTTGCCCCAGAAGCCGAAGTCGATGCCGATGTAGACGAGCACCGCCCAGCCGAGCGCGGCGGCAGCAGGGAACATGATGCTGCCCTTGACCACGAACAGGATGGTCAGGAACAGCGCCAGCAATCCGGCGATCCCGATCACGATGCCGTGGTAGAGCGTGATGCTGTTGACCTTGTCCTTGTAGGCTTCGGGCTGCCACAGATAGAGCTGGTTGAGCTTGTCCGTGCGCAGCTCCAGCACATAGGTCATGACGCTGCCGGGATCGAGCGTGATGCGGAAGATATCCGCTGTGGCGCTGTCCTGGCGGTCGGGGCGCTCGCCGCTTGAGGTGATGTTGGCGACGCGCGAGAGGCCGAGATCGGGCCAAAACACGCCCGAGCCGACCATGCGGTAATGCGGCACGACGATCAGGCGCTCGATCTGTTCGTCGCCGGAATTGGCGAGTGCGAACACCGCCCAA
>VAZL01000841.1 GCA_005883445.1 Alphaproteobacteria bacterium
CAGCGAAAAAGGGATTACGTGGGAGACTGGGGTATCGTCCATTGATGGCGCAAGAAGGCGATATGAGAGATCAAGAGATACGTGCGGCACTGGATCGGCATTGGGCCGCGTCCGATGCCAACGATTTTGAGGCGGAGCACTCCATCTATCGCGAGGATGCGGTGCTGGAATACCCACAGTCAGGCGAGCGAATCCGCGGTCGGCGCAACATACAGATCACACGCGCTAAGCAGCCGAGTAAAAAGCGTTTCGCTGTGCGGCGAGTCAGTGGCAGCGGTGATCTTTGGGTCACCGAATACATCCTGACATATGACGGTAAGCCGTCCTACACCGTGAGCATCATGGAGTTCAGCGGCGAGAAGGTTGCACGGGAAACACAGTACTTTGCGGATCCTTTCGAGGCGAGCGCCTGGCGCGCACAATGGGTCGAACGGATGGACACGTAACCACGAAACGCGACTCAGGATCCCCACTTCGCGGGACGCTACCGCAATGAAGAAGCGGTTGGCGATGAGTTCGGAAATGGCACAGAGCGGACATGCCAATCGCCGCGTTTGATGTCCGCTTAGCAGTCTCGATCTATCTCGCGATCGGCACCTGCGCAGCGACAGCGCAGGACAATCGGCCTAGTCGCGCAACCTTTGCTGAAATGATCGCCTATCCCCGAGTTGCCGTCGGTGCCTGTGAGCGTCTAGCGCCAGACGCGGAAGGGTTTCACGCGCTAGCGCTCATGAGACTGATCAAACCACCAATCACCGAAAAAGAGATTGTCGCCAAAGAAAAGGATGTGAAGCGACTTCGAGATCGCCTAGGGCTTCGCAAATGGTGCCAGCTCTACGCTGGTGAAATGGCCCGGGCACGTATTCTAGTCGAGGCCCTCCGAAGACAAAATTAGCTCGCGTCAGCGTTCACGTGACGGTCCAATGTCATGCCAGCCTTCGCAAGATCGGCGGCGGCCTGAGCATCGAGCGTTTCGAGTTCGGTAACATGTAGCGCACATCACGGATCGAGACCAATCCGACGTTACGCGGCTTGCAGATTGGCCGCCGCCTGCTTGCCCCGCTCGGTCACGATGTCGTAACTGACCTTCTGGCCTTCCACAAGGCTGCGCATGCCGGCGCGCTCGACCGCACTGATGTGCACGAACACGTCCTTGCTGCCGTCACTCGGCTGGATGAATCCAAAGCCTTTTTGAGTATTGAAGAATTTCACGGTACCTGTGGCCATCATGGCCTCCTTACATTGCAATGAGTTTGTGTATCCGATCACGCGAGCATCGCGTGGCCGGTCATCCAATTTTGGGGAAGCTGGCTGTGCACCGTAAAATCCGGAGCATCGCGAGGCAGACCGAAAACTGGTTGCGGGCTGAGATCTATGTGACCGCGGCCGCAACGTCAACCCGGATGCCGGCATCAATTCGGCGCAGGCTGTTGCATTGGGTAATCGTCGCTCTCGTAGAGGCGTTGAATGGCTCGCTATCGAAGGTTTGCCGTCGAGGACTTGCCGCCGTGCGCGCACTGGGCGCGTGGATGCAGGTCGTTGACGCGCCCGACGCCGAAAGCGATGGCAGATTCTGCGACATTCTCCGCACAGCAATGGCGGTATTTCGCGGAACCGATAACCCTCAAGGCTGCCCGGTCTTTTGCGTCTCATCCGGCGGGGCTTCGGCTGCCTCGCGCTCGGTTTTGCGCAGCGCAGCCTTCTCCTCCTTTTTTCTTTGTTTTTCCTCGCTGCGTGCGCGGGCTGCCCTCTGTCGCTCGGCCCGGTCTCGACGGTAATTCGGCTTGAATGCCATTGGCTCCCTCCTTGTGCGGCGGGTTGATTTGGTGCCCCACGACTATATATACGCAACGCGTTCGAGTTTTGCCCGTCCTTGCCATTGACTTGCCCATCCAGGCTACCTGCCGGGCAATTTGGTCTTGCCGGCGGTGGCTCGATGATCGCGATGCCGCGCTCGATGCGTGGCAGCGTTGAACAATCACAGGAAAACCAAAATGGCACGCAAGCCGGCAACGCGCGCTGAATTCACGCTTTTCGACGTGGTTTACGAAGACGGCTCGCTGCGTTCCAATCGCAGAGTGCCGAGCGACGTCCTCGGGGGCCTCGATGGCGATGCCGCTGCGCGTGCCGTCATCGAAGAACAGGATCGGATCATCGCGGAGAAGTCAGGGACTCCGGCCGTTGGCGTGAAAAGCATTCACCGATCCGGCAGCAAGAATATCGATCGGGCCATACGACCGCCCCGACGTGAATTAGCATCGGATTGATCGGTTGTCCCTGTCGGATACTTACGCTCTGAAATATTGGTGGTTTAGTCCCTCATCCTTTTTGATTACGACCGAATCGCCTAACGTCAACGGCGATGATCGCGCTGCTCTGCTTCTTCCTGGCGCGGCTCGGCTCGGTGTGGGAGCGAGCAGGTGCTAGCCCAACAGCCCAAGCATCTGGCCGAGCCGCCTAGCTTTCAGCCCGCGTCGCGCGGACGCGGCCAAATGAAACCGCTCTGACCGGTGGCAATCTTCGGAAATTGAGCGCA
>VAZL01000842.1 GCA_005883445.1 Alphaproteobacteria bacterium
GGCATGCGTATTCGGCCGCGCACCCGGAAGGGCGACGATCTACCGCTCGGCATCCGGGCATGTGACCGGACAGCCGGCGTTCGACGCGGCCGCACCCCTGCTGCCCGGCTTCGCCAAGCCGGCCGAGTTCGTGTTTTAGGTGCGCCGCACAATTCGTCGAAATCGCTCGCTTCTGCACGAATTGCGGCCGGGACTGTGGCGCGAAAGCGCTACCCGCCATCTTTTTTGCCGAGGATCGGGTCTGGGGGTTTCAAGACTCTACCCGCCCGCCTAAGCTTGACACGTACTCTGTCACCTTCGGGCAGCAAGCCCGGGGGCGGGGAGCCTATCGGGGACCATCGACGGGTGGGTAAGGCGCGGAGCAGGAACGTCCGCCGAGCGATCGGGGCGGCTGCCATCGCCGTTGCCGGCGCGATGGCGGCTTGGCCGCAAGTCTGCCTTGCCGAGACGATGGAGTCTGCCCTCGTCCAGGCTTACCAGACCAATCCGCAGCTCAATGCGCAACGCGCCAATGCCCGGGCTACCGATGAGAACGTCCCGCAGGCCCTATCCGGCTATCGCCCGAAACTCAGCATCACCGCGACGGCGGGCGAGCAATACACGGACACGGTGACCAAAGCTAACAGCCAGGGCGTCAACACCTATCAGCACGCCCACGGCACGACCTCGCCGTGGACTGCCGGCGGGACGGCGACCCAGACGCTGTTCAACGGCTTTCAGACGGCGAACCGGACTCGGGCCGCGGAAAGTCAGGTATCGGCGGCGCGCGAGGGGCTTCGGGTCATGGAGCAGACGGTGCTGCTCGCCGCTGCGACCGCCTATATGGACGTGCTGCGCGACACGGCGAATTTGGAGGTCCAGCGCACCAACGTGCGGGTGCTGGAGGAGACGCTCAAGCAGACTCGCGACCGCTTCAATGTCGGCGAGGTGACCAGAACCGACGTGGCCCAGGCGGAGGCGCAGCTTGCGGCCGGGCAATCCGCCGTGGCTGCGGCAGAGTCCGTTCTGAACACGTCGCGGGCGAACTACCGGCAAGTGGTGGGCACCGAGCCGGCCAATCTCGCTCCGGGCTCGCCCGTCGACCGCTTTTCGCCGCGAGTGCTGTCGGCCGCGATCGACACCGGCCTCACCGAGAACCCCAATGTGACCGCCGCCATGTACGGGGTCGACGTCGCGCATTTGCAGGTCAAGATCAACGAGGGCGCGCTGTTTCCCAATCTGAGCCTGCAGGGCAACGTGCAGCACGCGAGCTTTCCCCAGCTCTCGATCGTCCACCAGTTCACCACCTCCATCATTGGCCAGATCACCGTTCCGATTTACCAAGGCGGCGGCGAGTACTCGCTGGTGCGCCAGTCCAAGGAAAGCCTGGCTCAGCAGCGGCTCAATCTCGATCTGGTCCGCAACCAGGCCCGGCAGGCCGTGGTGCAGGCATGGGGCCAGCTCCAGGCGGCCAAGGCGCAGATTGCCGCCGCGCAATCCCAGGTCGCTTCCTCGGAAGTGGCGCTCAACGGCGTTCGCGAGGAGGCCCGCGTCGGCCAGCGCACCACGCTCGACGTCCTCAACGCCCAGCAGGCGCTGGTGAACGCCCGCGTCGCGCTGGTGGCCGCGCAGCACGACCGCGTGGTCGCCTCCTATAACTTGCTTGCCGCCGTGGGCAGGCTGTCGCCGCAGGTGCTGGGCTTGGCGACCAACGTCTACGACCCGATGGTGCATTATCAGCAGGTACGCGATGCCTGGTACGGCATTCGCATCCCGGACGGCCGCTGAAGTTCTGTCCGCAGTCGTGTCCACAGGCCGTTGCTTGCGTTCGATCTGCCCCGTGCCATACTTGAGCCGAATCGCAGCGGATGATCGTGCGCGAGCGATTCGCTCCACCCGAAACGGCGACCGTGCAATTCGCGCGGCCGTGAGGATGCGCGCATGACGCAGCCGGCGAAGGCCCAAGAGCCGTCGATGGAGGAGATTCTCGCCTCCATCCGGCGGATCATCGCGGACGAGGAAGCGGTAAAACCGCAGACGCGAGCCGCGCCCGAGCCGACGCCCGGCAGAGCCGCCGGGGGTTCGGAATCGCCGGGGGCATCGGAGCCCGCCGAGCCCGATGAGATCGAGACCCGACCGGCCGCATCGGTCGCGCCGGAGACCTCGGACCCCGAGCCGGAGTTCGGTGCATCCGATCTGGCGGAAACCATGCCGGCGTCCGATGCCGAGGAGGCCGCTTTCTCGGATATCGATGCGCATGCCA
>VAZL01000843.1 GCA_005883445.1 Alphaproteobacteria bacterium
CGCGCCGTGGGAACGAGATGGGCTGTTCGAAAAGTGAATAAGGCTACGAATGCGGTCGGCATTACTGCGACTACTCGGACCCATGGTCACCGCCAGTGGTTATGGGTCCCGGCTCTCGCTGCGCTCGGCCGGGACGACGATCGCTTGACCAGGGCGAAGCACCAACCTGCGGCTGTGGGAAACGAACGCCGGCTGCGCTCCATTGTTTCCGGGTTGTTATTTACAATGAATGGCGCAACTCCAACGTGTCGGGCCGTCGGCGCGCGGCAGCGGCACCCGTGGCAGGACGCGCTTTGCGCGCGCGACGCGCCGTGACAGCATGCCGGCTGAACCGAAGCCGAGGACGGCCATGACGACCGAAACCATCATCGTCGAACGGCACGGGCGCGTCGGCATCGTGCGCCTCAACCGGCCGCAGGCGCTCAATGCGCTCAACGCTACGCTCAGGAACGAGCTCCTCGGCGCGGTCGAGGCTCTCGACGCCGACGCCGAGGTCGGCTGCATCCTCATCACCGGTTCGGACAAGGCATTTGCCGCCGGCGCCGACATCAAGGAGATGGCGGACAAGTCGTATATCGATATTTTCCGCGCCGACTACGCCGCCGACTACGAGCGGCTCACGCGCGTGCGCAAGCCGGTCATCGCGGCGGTTGCGGGGTTTGCGCTCGGCGGCGGCTGCGAGCTCGCCATGATGTGCGACTTTATCATCGCTGCCGACAACGCCAAGTTCGGCCAGCCCGAGATCAAGCTCGGCATCATCCCGGGCATCGGCGGGACGCAGCGTCTCGCCCGCGCGGTCGGCAAGGCCAAAGCCATGGACCTGATCTTGACCGGGCGCATGATGGATGCCGCCGAGGCCGAGCGCTCCGGCCTCGTCGCGCGCGTGGTGCCGGCGGCGCGCCTGATGGAGGAAGCGCTCAAGGTCGCCGAAACCATCGCCGCGATGTCGCAGCCCTCGCTGCTGGCGGCGAAGGAGGCGGTCAACCGCAGCTTCGAGACGTCGCTGGCCGAGGGCGTGCGCTTCGAGCGCCGCGTCTTCCACGCGTTGTTTGCGACCAAAGACCGCAAGGAAGGCATGGCCGCCTTCATCGAGAAGCGCCCGCCGCGGTTCACGAATGAATGACGCGGCGCGGTTGCGATCATATGTAGTGGCGTGGTGCCGTAGCCCGGATTGAGCGCAGCGAAATCCGGGACTCTCCCGGATGTCGCCATAGCGCGTCCTTAAGGGCGTTGACGCCCGTCCATAGCCCGCGAAGACGGGCGTAAACACCCTTTAGGACGGGCTATGGACGCGCGTAAGCGCGCTTATGGCTCCATCCGGGCTACGAATGCGAGGAGTCCCGATGCTCAGTCCGCAGGAGCTCGAACGCTATGCCCGCCATATCGTCCTGCACGAGATCGGCGGGCCGGGGCAGCAAGCGCTCAAGCAGGCGCGTGTGCTGGTCGTCGGCGCTGGCGGGTTGGGGGCGCCGGCGCTGCTCTATCTGGCGGCGGCCGGGGTCGGAACGCTCGGCGTCATCGACGACGATGCGGTCGCGCTGTCGAACCTGCAGCGTCAGGTGATCCACGGCACGCCCGAGATCGGCGAGCCCAAAGTGCAGAGCGCGGCGGCCGCGATCCGCCGCCTCAACCCGCACGTGACGGTGCACACGCACGCGGCGCGCCTCGCTGCCGCAAACGCGCTCGCGCTCATCGGGCGCTACGACGTCGTTGCCGATGGCTCCGATAATTTCGCCACGCGCTATCTCGTCGCGGATGCCTGTTTCTTCGCCAAGAAGCCGCTCGTCACCGCCGCCGTCGGCATTTTCGACGGCACGCTCACCACGCTGCGCGCGCACGAGCGCAAAGCCGACGGAACGCCCAACCCGACCTACCGCTGCCTGTTCCCCGAGCCGCCGCCGCCCGGCACGGTTCCGGCCTGCGCGGAGGCCGGCATCCTCGGCGCGCTCACCGGCGTGCTCGGCTCGCTGATGGCGCTCGAAGTGATCCGGGAAATCGTCGGCTTCGGCGAGGGGCTCGTCGGCCGCCTCCTCATGTTCGACGCCCGCGCCATGCGCTTCGAGACGCTGCAGTACGCTTGGGACCCGTCCAACCCGCTCTCGGGCGAGCATCCCACGATCAAGGATTTATCGCTGCACGCCTGATTGTTCTGGAAACGCGAATCAGGCGATAGGTCTGGGGAAAACAGCCGGCGCTCTCGTCCGCGCCGCGGCGCCGGTCTCACTTCGTCCAGGTCTCACTTCGTCCAGGTCTCACTTCGTCCAGGTCGCGACCGCGGTGGTTCCCTTCATCACCGACCACTTGTTGTCGCCCGCGGTAA
>VAZL01000844.1 GCA_005883445.1 Alphaproteobacteria bacterium
GCCCGGAGAACGTCACTGGAATATCAATCGAATATTTACCACCGGCTCCAGGGCGGCGAAGATCGGCATCACATCGGCCGTGACTTGCAACGAAACCACGGGCTGAGAAACCGGTCGGGCGACGGGACGGCGTCGCGCCGACCCTTATCGAGGGCCAAGATCGCGCTGGCGCGCCGTTCCGGGATGCGTCAAGTTCTGCGCTCGCGACGCTGGAGCAAGGAGCAGGCCATGGCTTACGACCTCGAAGCGTTCATAGCGGATTGCCGGGCCGCGCTGTCGAGCGATCCCGGCCCCAACGGGCGAGAGCAGGTCCGCGCCGCCTTGGAGCGCCTGCTTGCCAACGCCGAATTCGTCCGCAGCGTTTGCGGCGAGGAGGCGCCGCAGGGCCTCAACGTGCTCTACGAGGATCCCGCGCTCGGGTTTCAGATCCTCGCCCACGTCAATGCGAAGCCCCGGACCTCGCTGCCGCATGATCACGGCGCGTCCTGGGCGATCTATGGCCAAGCCACCGGATACACCGACATGACCGAATGGGAGCGGCTCGACGACGGCGCCGATCCCGACCGCGCCGCGCTCAAACCCGCGAAGCAATACCGACTCATGCCGGGTCAGGCCGGGATCTATCAGGAAGGCGCCATTCACTCGATCGACTATCCGGCCAACGCCCGCTTCATCCGCGTGACCGGCACCAATCTCGATCGCATCGCGCGCCGACGGTTCGATCTCGCGACCGGGAAGGCGACGCAGATGACGGCGCAGCAGGCGACATGAGGATGCGCGCGGAAGCTTCGGCCGCTGCCGGCAATGATGTGATGCAGATGGTGAGCCCGAGCGATCTCAAGGCGATGCTCGCCGACGGGCAGGAGCTGGCGATCGTCGACCTGCGCGAGGAGCTGATCTTCTCGCAAGGCCATCTCCTGTTCGCGCGCTCGGTGCCGTTGAGCCGACTCGAGCTCAAATTCGCCCGCCTGGTGCCGCGGCGAGGGACGCGCATCGTGCTGTGCGACGATGCCGATGGCCTTGTCGAGCGCGCCGCCGATATCCTCGCGCGCGCCGGCTACACCAACCTCCATACGCTCGACGGCGTTGCGGCCTGGGCCGAAGGCGGGTTTGAGCTGTTCTCCGGCGTCAACGTCCCGAGCAAGGCGTTCGGCGAGTTCATCGAGCACGCGAGCGCCACGCCCAGCATCGACGCCGCCGAGCTCGAGCGGCTCATGCGCGAGCGCAGCGACATCGTGGTGCTCGACAGCCGGCCGTTCGACGAATACCAGCGCGTCTCGATCCCCACCGCCGTCAACGTGCCGGGCGCGGAGCTCGTGCTGCGCGTCCGCGACCTCGCGCCGTCGCCGCAGACCACGGTGGTGGTCAATTGCGCCGGGCGCACGCGCAGCATCATCGGGGCGCAGTCGCTGATCAACGCCGGCGTGCCCAACAAGGTGGTGGCGCTGCGCAACGGCACCATGGGGTGGACGCTCGCCGGCTTTGACTGCGACAGCGGCAAGGCCCGCCGCGCCGGTGATGTCTCGCGCGAGGGTCTTGCCTGGGCCAAGGCCGCCGCCGAGCGCGTGGCGCGCCGCTTCGGCGTCGCGCGCATCGATCTCGCCACGCTGGAGCGCTGGCGCTCCGACGACGCGCGCACGCTTTATCTCTTCGACGTGCGCGATCCGCGCGAATACGACGCCGGCCATGTGGCGGGCGCGGTTTCCGCTCCGGGCGGGCAGCTCGTCCAAGCCACGGACCAATATGCCGGCACGCTCGGCGCGCGCATCGTGCTGATCGACCCCGCCGAGGTGCGCGCGGTGATGACTGCGTCCTGGCTGCGCCAGATGGGCTGGCGCGACGTCTCCGTGGTGGCGGAAGCGGGCCGCGACACCGCGCCGCCGCCGGCGCAGATCTTGGGCGACCCACCGCCGGCGGAGCTGCGCATCGATTGCGCCGGCCTTGCCGCGCTCATGGCGCGCAACGAAGCCACGGTTGTCGATCTCTCGCTCAGTCGCGACTACCTCAGGGCGCACATTCCCGGCGCCTGGTTTGCGATCCGCTCGCGGCTCAAACGCGCGCTCGCGAAGATTCCGCTGCAAGGCACGCTGGTGCTGACGTGCGAGGATGGCGTGCTCGCCGGCCGCGCGGCCATGGAGGCGCGTGCGCTCGTCGATCGTCCCGTGCGCGCGCTCGCGGGCGGCAACGCCGCGTGGCTCGCCGGCGGCCATGCGCTCACGGCCGATGACGGGAGAATGGCGGACGAAGCGGTGGACGCGTGGCTCAAGCCCTACGAGCGGCCGCAGGATAAGGCCGCGGCCATGCGCGAATACTTGTCGTGGGAGATCGACCTCCCCGCGCGCATCGCACGCGACGGCTCCGCCAATTTCATTGAGTTTCGGCCCTAGCGCACGACCCTCGCCCCGCGTGGCACGGAGAGGGGAAAGCGGAATATGTGGCGCAATCGCAACACGCAACACCCGAACGCGCGCCGCCGATCATCCTTAACCCAACCTTAACCGCCGCCGAGCGATCCTGCATGGCCAACTGCGAGGAGCGGC
>VAZL01000845.1 GCA_005883445.1 Alphaproteobacteria bacterium
ACGGCGGGATTCCCGCCAGCGTCTCGGCCAGGATCGGACGAAACGACGGGCGCGACTTGATCTGCGCGTACCAGGTCTTCGCGGCTTCGTCTTCGTTCCATGGCACGTCGCCCAGATAGTCGGCCGCCGAGAGGTGGGCGGCCGCCGCGAGATCCGCGTAACTCATCCGCCCCCCTGCGAGCCAATCGCGCGTGCGCACCAGCCAACCGATATAGGCCAAATGATAGCGCATGTTGTGGCGCGCCGCGCGGATCACTTCGGTGTCCGGCGATCCGCCGCCCGCGCTCGTCGGCATCTGGCGCTTATATAGGCGTTCCGTGGTGAGCGGGTGGGCCGGGTTCGCGCGGCAGCAGGCGCAGTTCGCCCAGTTCACCCCCTCTGGTCTCGTCGAGATATTCGGCGATGACGGCCGCTCCCGGAACCGCGGGACGACCTTCCTCCACCACCACGGGAGTCGTGCAAGCGGGATTGAGGATGAGAAATTCCTGGCGGCGTTCCCACACACGCTCCTCGACCGTGCGCGCGGCGAGGCCGTATTCGCCGAGCGCCAAGCGTACGAAACGCGAGTGCGGGCAGAACGGGTGGTGGAACAATGTCAGCATGCGGCCTTAAGGATTGCGGCGGTCTTGGGGCGTGCGCGGAGGCCGCGCGGCGCGTCACGTTAGGTTGCTCTCCGCGCTTTGGATAGGGGCGGCCGGGAGCAACCTGTGCAATGTTCGCCCTTCCCCGTTGCTCCGAGGTTAATGATGCGGGAAAACCGCATCTCCCGGACCTTCCCGCGCGCTGTGCTGCGCGGCGCCGTTTCCTCTTTGCCCCGCGGAGCCCGCCCATGTCCTTCGAACTTTTCAAGGCCTTCGTTCTCGGCGTCGTCGAGGGCCTGACCGAGTTCCTGCCGGTGTCATCGACTGGGCACCTCCTCCTGGTCCAGCATTTCTTCGGCTTCGACGATGACGATTTCGGCAAGACGTTCGCCGTGTTGATTCAGTTCGGCGCGATCCTTGCGCTGTTGTCGATCTATTTTTTCCGTATCTGGCAGATCGCCACCGGCATGTTCAGCGATCCCGCGGCGCGACGTTTCGTCCTCGGCGTGCTGATCGCGTTCCTGCCGGCTGCGGTCGTCGGCGCGCTCGCCCACGATGTCATCAAGTCCGTGTTGTTCAACGTTTGGATCGTCTGCTTCAGCCTGATCGTCGGCGGTGCGATCCTGCAGTGGGTCGATCGCATGGATCTCGAGACGCGTTACCACGACGCCACGAAGTTCTCGCTGCCGATGTATTTCGTCATCGGCTTGGCGCAGTGCGTATCCATGATTCCCGGAGTCTCGCGCTCGGGCGCCACCATCGTGGCTGCCATGCTGCTGGGCGCCGACCGGCGCTCGGCGGCGGAATTTTCGTTCTGGCTCGCCATGCCCACCATGGCCGGCGCGTTCGCCTACGATCTCTACAAGAGCCGCGGGCAGATGAGCATGGACAACACCATCATCGTGTGTTCGCCTGGTGGCGCGTCATCGTGGGAGCGCTCGGGTTGATTGCGCTGGCGGCTGGATACTGAGGAAGCAGGAGTGAGGACGCGCAAGCACTCTCTTCCGTCCTCTGTGACGCAGCTCGACGTTGGCGAGGATGGGAATGCCTGGCGGCAGGGATCAGCATTGAGTTATCGGCGGTGACCGCGCGGTGGGCTGATCACTGACTGCCGATTGCCGTCGAGTTAAATTGGCCGGCCTTGCGGAATCGCCACAGATAGGAGGGGACGATCGCAGCCATGGCGACGGGGTCGATGCCGAGCGCTTCGAGCGTGCGCCCTTCGCGCTTGGCCTGGTCCGAGACGGTGACGTCGCCCCGCAGCAGCTCGACCTGATCGGGCGTCAACAGCGGCTTGGGCAGCAGCTGGAGGATGCCGGCCTGGAACTTCGCGAGCGCGAACGGAAGCGGCACCAGCAGGCGCTGGCGCTCGATGGTCGCGAGCATGAATTGCATCAGCTCCTTGAAGCTGCGCACTTCCGGGCCGCCGAGCTCGTAGACCTCACCATCGTTGGCGCGGCCCTCGATCGCCGCAACGACCGCGCTCGCGACATCGCCGGCGAAGACCGGTTGGAACCGGGTATGCCCGCCGCCGATGAGCGGCAGCGCGGGGGAAAAGCGGGCGATCGCCGCGAACTTGTTGAAGAAGTCGTCTTCGGGCCCGAACAGAACCGAGGGTCGCAGGATGACGGCCGACGGCACGGCGGCGAGCACCAGCCTCTCGCCGGCGGCCTTCGAGCGCGCATAATGCGAAGGGGCGCGCTCGTCGGCGCCGATCGCCGAGACGTGGACCATGCGCGCGCCGAAGGCGGCCGCTGCGAGCGCCACGGCTTCGGCTCCAAAGGCCTGCACCGCATCGAATTTTTGTCGCCCGCGCTCGAACAGGATACCAACAAGGTTGATCACCACATCGGCATCGCGCGCGGCCGCCTCCACCGAGGCTGAATGGCGCACATTGGCCTGCACGGCATGGATCTGCCCGACTTGTCCCAGCGGCTGCAGGAAACCGGCAAGCTCAGGCCGGCGGACGGCCACCCGAATGCGGTAGCCGAGTTTGGCCAACGCGTGCACGACGTGACGGCCGAGGAAACCCGAGCCGCCGAAGACGGTGACGAGCGTTTCGAGCGGAATGGCGGTCATGCTCGCTCAAGTTCCTCGATCGCGGAATACAGGATCGCTTCGATAGTGTACAGGACGCGTGCACCTAATTTGACAACCACAGGCCCGCTCCGTACCTATCCCCGATGAAGCCCAGGTGGCGGAACTGGTAGACGCACTAGTTTCAGGTACTAGCGCCGCGAGGCGTGGAGGTTCGAGTCCTCTCCTGGGCACCAGTCATTTTTCAAGCTCCTGATTTTGCCCGAACATTCGCGCTCGCTCCCGCACCGGGCTCTAGGTGCGGGCGTTTTTCGTTCTGCTCTTGTGCCGGCAGCAGCAGTTGCGCTGCGTCGTGCGCGAGCCGCTTGCGGTCGGCAGCGCGCGTGTAGTGCTGCGCCATCTTGCCGGTCGACCATCCGAAGATTGCCATCAACTGCCGCTCGCTCGCGCCGCGCTCGGCAGCACGAGTCGCGCCGGCCTTGCGCAAGCCGTGCGCAGAACCCGGACAGCCCGCCTTGCGACAGGCGTCGCCGAACCAATTGCCGAAGCTCTCCTTCACCCACGGCTGACCAGCGTCGGTGACCAGGTAGGTGAGATCGCCCGTCTTGGTCGCCGCGATCGAGGCGGCGAGCGGCGGCAAAATCGGAATCGACACCAACTCGCCCGGCTTGCCCTTGCGGTGCTTCTCCGTGCGGATGGTGATCACGCCGTCGCGCTCGTGCTGGCGCCCGACGCGCACGGCGTCGCCGCGCCGCAAGCCGGTGTAGAGCAAGAGATCGAAGGCGAGGCGCTCGCGCGTACCGATTGGCCATCGCGCCTCGAAACGGTCGAGTTCCTCTTGCGACCAGACGCGGAAGCCGTCGGCGTCGTTCGCGCCGGCGAGCAGCTTGATGCCCTTCGTGGGGTCGGCGGCGACAAGGTTGCCCTCGGACGCCCAGGCGAAGAAGCCGCGCATCGCCTTAAGAAAGTTATTCGCCGCGTGCGGCTTCGCGGCGCGCCGCTCGCGGCCGGCCCGGATCGTCTCCGCCGTGATGGCTTTCAACGGCACGGTGCCGGCCGTCGCGATGACGTTGCGGAACACGTTCTCGCGCTGGCGCCGCGTGGCATTGGCCAGTGCCGCCCAGGCCGAGCTATTGCGGTAGCGGTCAAGCGCCCATGCCAGCGTGTGGGCCTTTGCCGCTTTGGATGGCTTGGGCGCGCCCTCCAATCCCGCGCGATATTCGCGCCAGAATTCATCAGAGCCATATTCGGCCTTGATCCGAATGCGCGACCCGTGGCCCTTGCGCACATACCAGACGACGGCGCCGTGGCGGGTTTCCTCTCGATGCAGATGGGGCGGGCGGGGTCTCGGCATCGTATGGCTCACAAGATGATTTCGGGACCTAGCTTCGGTTCGTCCTCAGCGGCCCCCGC
>VAZL01000846.1 GCA_005883445.1 Alphaproteobacteria bacterium
GCCGCTTGCGTTCGGGAACAAGGGCTGATCCGGGAGCTTGAGTGGTTCTTTCACCCAGGCAGCGAGGACGGCCCGAGTGTTCTTGCTCAGCGGCGTACATCGTTCCTTGCGTCCCTTGCCGATCACGCGCACGTGCGCGCCGGTCCCCAGATGCAGATCCTGCTGCTGAAGGCCGGTCAACTCCGACAGACGTAGCCCGGTCTGCACCGCGAGCAGAATGAGGACGTGATCGCGGCGCCCTGACCATGTGCGCTGATCCGGCGCCGCGAGTAGCGCATCGACTTCTTGTCGACTCAGAAACGGCACCAGTGCACGTGCAAATCGCTTGGCTGGGATGGCCAGCACGCGTTGGATCTGCGCGGCATGCGCAGGTGCTTCGAAGGCAACGTAGCGGAAGAACGAGTGGATGGCGGTCAGACGAAGGTTCCGCGTTCTCGCCGTCACGTCGCGAACCTTCTCCAGTTCATCGAGGAAATCAACCACCAAGGGCGCGTCGATGTCTTCGAGCGCCAGCGTCGACGGCACCCTGCGCAACCGCTTCTGCGCAAACTGCAGCAGCAGGCGAAACGTGTCGCGGTAGGAAGCAATCGTGTGGGCGCTCGCCTGACGCTGCTGCATCAGCCGCTGTGTGAAGAAGCGTTCCAACAGGGTGGGGAAAGTCGGCTGGCCCGTCATGATGACTCTCCCCAGCGCCGCTCCAGCCGCGCCATCGCCTGTGCCATCAGCTCCGGCCAGTCGCTGAGATACCAGTAGGTGCCGGCCACGCATACGTGCCCGAGATAGGTCGACAGCACCGGCAGTCGTCGCTCCGGGTCCTCGCCCGACTCGTACCAGCGGGTGAGCACTTGAACCGCAAACCGGTGCCGGAAGTCGTGCAGCCGGGGGCCGTTGCGCGCGCCGGGCGCCCGCAGGCCCGTTTGCCGCGACAGCGCGTAGAAAGCTCGATGAACGCGACCGATGTCGAGCCGCGTGCCAC
>VAZL01000847.1 GCA_005883445.1 Alphaproteobacteria bacterium
CGATTTCGGGCGCCGGAAGTTAGTCGCGCGTGGTTCACGTTACGCCACGATGCCCTCTGCGTCCTTCGGCGAATTCAACCGTATAGCCGTCAGGATCATGAGCTCTCATCGAACGCTCCTGGGGCTCTTCGTGCGGGGATTCGAAAAAACTACTCCTCTGGCCTTCAAATGTTCATACAGGACGTCGAGATTATCCGTAGTCAGTTCAACATGAATCCCTGCTCGCTGCTCTGTCGTCGTGCTGATCGATATCGGCCCTCAGCTGAGCCACTGTGGCTCCCCTTTGCCCTGGAGGTAAGTCTGGGTCGGATCTCATCACCCTAATAAACGCCCGCGCCATTGGAGGCTCCCAGGCCATATCTCGGTAAGACATGCGACTCCGCTCACGTCGACAACCGTTAACATTTCGCAGCAAGTGCCTGTTCCGATAAAAAGCAACAACGGGCCGCTTGGAACTCCAAGCGGCCCAAGTCGCAAGCGTAATCGATCAACGCGCGCAGCGACGGGAGTCACACGACGGGAGAAGCGCGCACCTGCTCCTGCGCTGCGCTGGCGACGCGCGCGGACGCTGGCAACTGCAGCACAGTTACGTGCTGGCCTTCGCATAAGCGGGTGACCAGCACAATCTGCCCGTCGGGGAACTCCAGAGCGTCGTGATGCACGTTGGGACGGTCCATGTTGAGCTGCCGGAACCGGGCCACTTTGTCTCCAAGCTTGCCGAACCGCATGCGCGGCAAAAGGCGGTCGAAAGCATGGTCGCGCTCCACCTCCTTCTCGAAGGCCACTTCGGTGCCGGGAAGAAGGCACACTGCCACATTCGGTTCTCCGATGGCCGCGAAACCCCGCGTGAGAAAGTCGAACTTCGTCGTCACCAGTTTGTCTCCGACCTTTGCCGGTCGCGACGCGACGTTGTGCAGACTGTAATCGCACATTGAAGGTAGTCCTCTTGCTGCGAACAGCCGGGATGGTTGTCCTTCTCTTTGAAATCATCACATCACAATGGCGATCATGTGTCGCCACTCGGCATGCGACGGACCGTCGCGTAACGATCGACGGTGTGACAAGCCGCCACTCTTCGCTCGTCGAGCACAGCCGCGCGCTTTGCGCTCTGCACAGCAATTCGGGCAACCGTGGCATGCAAAAAAACATGCCGGACAGCGCGCAAAATCTAGAAATTTATGCCCGTTGCCTCCAACGGCATCAAAACTCTTCCGCTGCTCATTCGACTGCGTCGAGGAGTCGCCTCTCGCGCGACCGGGACATCGTGCCTCGGCGCTGCCCGATTCTCCACGTTGCGAGGCCGTTTCCATGGCTCACTTGACGGTGCGCGGGAAGACCTTACGTGGATGCGTGGGATGACCCCGTAGCGCGTGACGACCATGGGGTGCCCCGCTGCTCGGCGGGTTGCGTTGAACGCAAGCCTGATCGACACAATCTCAATCGAAAACGGAGTGTGCGATGAAATTAACGTCCGCACAGGTCGAACAAACTCTGACCCAGTTCGAAGGCGAGGTCATTCCCGACAACGACCCAGTGGTTCCGCAGCTGAACAAATTGTTTGGAGAGCACACGTTCTTCCTCGACAGCCACGGACTCAACATCGTAGAGCCGGCCGAGGCTAGTGGGGCGGGTGTCCAGTCGGCTAAGGTGGTGAATCTCGCCAACTGGAGCGACGCCAATCCGAATCGCCTGGAGGCTCACGAACCCGAACCGACCGACGTTGTCCTCATCGTTGGCTCCAGACACTGATTCACGTATCGGGCGATCTCCCGCGGCGTGACGATCCGCGCGGCAAGCGCGATGCGCGCTTCAGCGAATGCGAGTCTCGCGATGCGCGCTTCAGCGAATGCGAGTCTTGGGTGGGTCTAAAAGGCGGCAACGGCCCTCCCCAGGCACCGGTGGCTGAGAGACGCCCTATTCCGTCTTGAAGGAGCCGACTTGAGGCGCCCTATTCCGTCTTGAAGGAGCCGACTTGAGGCGGAGAATGCCGCGCTCCGATATCAGCTGGTTGTGCTGCAGCGCAAGGTGCGTAATGTTCACTTTACTGATAGCGATCGCCCGTTCGTTGGTATCCGTCTGTCCTCAATGCTATTTCGATCATGCGGCCCGAGACCCTTGTACGCAGGCTTCGTGCCAGGTAACGCTGTTCCCCGATTTTGCGCGAGCCGGCGCAAGTGGCTCCGAGCGGATGCGGTGCGCCGCCCGAAAGCCACGCATTACCGCTCCGGGACGAGAAAAATTGCAGCAAGGGGCGGAACAACAAGGCTGACCTCGGGAATCATGCCTTCGTCCCACGTACGGACGGCGCCGCCATTCCCGACATTGGTGCCGCCGTAGCGATCGGAATCGGTGTTGAGAACCTCGTGCCAAATTCCGGAGAATGGAACCTTGATCCGGTAATCCCGATAGACCTTGGGCGTGAAATTGATCACCACCAGGCAGCGCTCGCGCGTCTGGCCGTCATGCATGACCAGCCACTCGAATCCGGCGCCGTCGCAGTCGAGCTCGTGCAGTGCCGGCAAAGTCCGGTAGAGATGGTTGAGGTCGCGGATCAAAGCCTGAATGCCTGCATGCCGTAGCCGCTCAGTGAGATGCCAATCGAGCGAGTGGTCGTGCCGCCATTCGTTTTCCTGGCCGAACTCTCCGCCCATGAACAAAAGCTTCTTGCCGGGATGGCCGAACATGAAACCGTAATAGGCGCGCAGATTTGCAAAGCGCTGCCATTCGTCGCCCGGCATGCGGCCGAGGATGGAGCGCTTGCCGTGCACGACCTCGTCATGGGAGAGCGGCAGGATAAAATTTTCGGAGAACGCGTAGTGCAGGCCGAACAGGATTTGACCGTGATGATGCTTGCGGTAGATCGGATCCCTGCCGATGTATTCGAGCGTGTCGTGCATCCATCCCATATTCCACTTGTAGCCGAATCCCAGCCCGCCCCAGTCAACCGGCTTCGATACCATCGGCCAGGCCGTCGATTCCTCCGCCACCGTGGTCGCGTTGGGAAAGCGCGAGAACACTTCCGTATTGAAGCGCCGAAGCAGGCTGATCGCTTCGAGGTTTTCTCGGCCGCCATATTTGTTTGGGATCCAGCTGCCCTCCGATCGGCTGTAATCGAGGTAGAGCATCGAAGCGACGGCGTCGACGCGCAGCCCGTCGATGCGATAGCGGTCGGGCCAGAACAAGCCATTGGCGAGGAGGAAATTGGCGACTTCGGTACGCGCGTAATTATAAGCGAGCGTGTTCCAGTCGAGATGGCGGCCCTGCATCGGATTGGCATGTTCGTAAACTGCCGTGCCGTCGAATTGACTGAGCCCGTGCGGATCGTCCGGGAAATGTCCGGGCACCCAATCGAGAATGACGGCCAAGCCGGCGCGATGGCAGGCGTCCACCAAGCCGGCAAAGTCGGTCGGCGTGCCGAATCGGCTGGTGGGAGCGAACAGGCCGGTTGGCTGGTAGCCCCAGGATCCGTCGAACGGATGCTCGCTGACCGGCAGGAATTCGATGTGGGTGAAGCCGAGATCACGCGCATAGGCCGGCAATTCCTCTGCCAGCTCGCGGTAGCTCAGCCACCGACCGCTTTCTTGCGGCCGGCGACGCCACGAGCCGAGATGTACTTCATAAATTGAAATCGGCGCATCTAACGCGTTGACATGAAGAGGCGCAGGTTGCGGCGGTGGGATCGCGCGAAGGTCCACCACGATCGAAGCCGTTTGCGGCCGCAGCTCCGCCGCGAATGCCAGCGGATCTGACTTCAGCGGCAGCATGCGGCCGTCCGCTCCGATGATCTCGTATTTGTATTTGCTGCCGGGTTTGGCTTCCGGCATGAAGATTTCCCAGAAACCGTTGCCGCGCACCCGCATGGGGTGGCGCCGGCCGTCCCACG
>VAZL01000848.1:0-2307 GCA_005883445.1 Alphaproteobacteria bacterium
CGGATCGTATGTTTCGCAACTCCTCGTAGCTCAAAGTAAACGGATGCCTGACCGCACCATCGATGTGCAGTCGATAGGATGCGCGGTCCAAGTCCGGAGTTGGAAAATGACTGCGTATATAGAACAGCTCCGTCGGAGTGAGATACGAGTCGATCCGATCGAAGGGAGCCTCCAGGTTCTTTGGCTCCTTTTGTCGGATGATCAGACCTGCCGAAGAGAATGGAGCAGCATAGTCGAGGTAACGCTTATCTGAACCTTCCATCATGGTCTCCTATGGATGCGGACATGTGCGCCGATTGCGCATGCAGCGTGTCCGGCGGCCGCGGCAGCACCCGAACCATGTAAATCGCCATGAGGATGCCGAGCAGCGCCAGGAACATGGCCAGGACCACGCCTTGCTTCGAGACGCAGCGGCGCACGAATTGACCCCGGTTCAATTGGCTGACCAGGCGCATATAGCGCCATGCGGAGGAGAGATTTACGGTTACGCCGACCGCAATAAGCGCTGCTCCAAACCAGAGTGAGAGCTCATGGGGCTCGACGCCGGAGGCGCGTTGTGTCAGGTGCGGCTCATCTGCGAAAATCCCGAAATGCGCCAGCACAAACCCGAATGCCATCAATGCGATGCCAGTGCGAATCCACGCGAGAAACGTTCGCTCTTCGGCGAGATAATCTCGCAAATCCGCCACTGGCTTTCCTTTGATTTGCGTATCCACTTCCGGCTTCCCGTGATTGGGCAGGCGCAAAACGCCGGCCATCGAGAAGCCCGCGAATGCGCCCGTCTTGTTTGATCTACTCTGCCAGACCAGAAATGACTTGCCCGTTATTGGCGTCATCAGGTCGGTCTTGCTTCTAAATACTTGCGGATCCAATCCCCGTGACCTCGAGGTAGCCGCCGTTCCTGAGACCCGACATGCCTTCAGCCGCGCGCTCAACACAGGCCGTCGAGGCCTCGGTGATGATCCGCTTGACGCCGCGGGCACAGCGCCCACACTGGACGCTGCAGCCGAGGCAATCGTAGACTTGCTGTCCGCTCAGCGGTTGCTCTCGCGATGCCGTCACCACGTTCCGTATCTCGTGGTCACTCAAGACATTGCATGAGCAGACGATCATTCGGCTGCGACCGCTTGCGGTTCGAGGGAAAGCCCTTTGCCAGACATCGATGAGCGCTTCGATGCGGCATCCAAGCTAGTCGTCGAGCGCCTCGAGTGCGGCGAGCAGCTTGTCCGGCGTGGCGGGGAAATCGCGGATGCGAGCGCCGGTCGCGTTGTATATGGCATTGATGACCGCCGCCCCTGCCCCGCAGATGCCGAGCTCGCCCAGTCCCTTGCTGCCGAGCGGGCTGCCGTGAGCGGCGTCGTCTTCGTCGAGAAACATGGCGTCGATCGCGCCGACGTCCGCGTTCACCACGACATGATAGCTCGCCAAGTCCTGATTGATGAAAGAGCCGTAGCGAAGGTCGACGTGATTTTCCTCCATCAGCGCCGAGCCGATGCCCCAGATCATGGCGCCGATCATCTGCGAGCGCGCGGTCTTGGCATTGAGAATGCGGCCGGCCGCGAACACGCCGAGCATGCGCCGAACGCGGACCTCGCCCGTATCCCTATCCACTCCGACCTCCGCGAAATGCGCGCCGAAGGCGTCATGCGCGTAGCTGTTATCGAGCTCGGCCGGGGTGACCGATCCCTCCGCTTCCTCGATCCCGGAGCCGAGCGCGGCCTTGAGCTTGCGGCAGGCCGCAAGCACCGCCGCACCCGATGTCGCCGCCCCCCAGGAGCCGCCCGATCCGTCGGTGGGCGGGAAATTCGTGTCGCCGAGACGGACGGCGACGCGATCGACCGGCAACTCCATCGCCTCAGCGGCGATCTGCGTCAGGATCGTATAGCTGCCGGTGCCGATGTCGGTCATGGCCAGCTCCACCGTCAAGCGGCCATCGCTCTCCAGGCGCGCCCGCGCGCTGGCGTTCTTCAGGAGGTCGCCGCGGATTGCCGACGCGACGCCGAGCCCGACGAGCCAGGGCCCGTCACGCACGCTCGCCGGCTTGGCGACGCGCCTGTCCCAGCCGAAGCGGGAGGCGCCTTCGCGCAAGCACTCGGCGAGGTGGCGCGAGGAGAAAGGCTTGTGCAGTTCGGGCTCGATCTGCGTGTCGTTGCGCAGGCGCAGCTCGACCGGATCGAGCGCAAGGGTCTCGGCCAGCTCGTCCATCGCACATTCGAGCGCCAACAGCCCGATCGCGTCCCCCGGCGCGCGCATCGAATCCGAGCGCGGCAAATCCAGCCGCGCGCGGCGATGCCGCGTGAGCCGGTT
>VAZL01000848.1:2325-2753 GCA_005883445.1 Alphaproteobacteria bacterium
CTGCACCACCGCGTCGTGCCCGTAGGCGGTCAGCCGTCCGTCGCGCTCGGCGCCAAGGCGAACGCGCTGCTCGGACGCGCTGCGATGCGTGGTGATGTTAAAGACTTGTGGGCGCGTCATCGCCACCTTCACCGGTCGGCGCAGTATGCGCGCGCCGATCGCGGCGAGGGTCGAGTCGACGTAGTAGGGCAATTTGTTGCCAAAACCGCCGCCGATATAGCGCGTGATGATGCGCACGTTCTCCGGGGGAATGTTGAGCGTTCGAGCGAGACCCTCGCGCGGGCTCGTCGTCAACTGCGCCGCCGTGCAGACGGTCAGCATCTCTCCCTCCCAGAACGCCATGCTCGCGTGGGGCTCCATCGGGGCTGAGTGCTGATAGGGCGTCGTATAGGCCGCGTCGATCTTGACGGGTGCAGCGGCGAAGGCGG
>VAZL01000849.1 GCA_005883445.1 Alphaproteobacteria bacterium
GATTGCCATTCGGGGATTCACACGCGCGAATCGCGCGCCGGCCCCCATGGGGGCAGCTTGCCGGCCTCCCAGGGAGCGGGATTTCCAGCGCCAATAGCCCCGGCCACTTGGCCAGCGAGCCAATATTGCGCGGGATTTGACGTGACCTCAAAGTGAACAACCCGTCTGCGGTCAAGGCTGAGCACGATCAAGGCGTAGAGCAGCCGGAACGTCGCCGTGGCGACCACGAACATGTCAATTGCCACAATTTCTGGCAGGTGGTTGCGCAGAAAGCTCCGCCAGGTCGGGGACGGGACCTTGGGACGCCAAGGCATCCACCGCCCGACCGTGGCCTGGCTGATGTTGATGCCGAGCTTGAGCAGTTCCCCGTGAATGCGCGGCGCACCCCACGACGGGTTTCCAACGCCAGTAACGGCGAAAGCCGGACCGATGCCAGCGCACCAGGGTCTCCGGTCGGATGATCGTGATGGCCCTGAGGACCGATGGGAACCATCGATACAGCATGACCAAGAACAAACGATCCCATTTGTGAGTTGGACGCGACCGCGCAGCCTCCGCTGCAGGACAAACACTTGATGACGGAGTGCCGCGTTCTCGGCCTCAAGTCGGCTCTTCGACTTGAACGGCGAGGCGAACAGGGTCAGGAAGAAACATAACAGAGCGATCATCGCCGGTGACGTTAGGCGATTCGGTCACGTAATCAATAAGGATGGAGTTCTCGGTACACACAGGTGCGCTTGCGCTCCGGGGCGGGCGGCAGACCATGGCGCTGCAAGACATTGCCAACCGTCTGATCGCAGACTTCATACCCCAGATTGGCGAGTGCCCCCACAATCCGGTCATAGCCCCAATCAGTGTTCTCCCTGGCCATGCGGACGATCAGCTGCTCCACCTTTCGGCTGATGCGAGGCCGACCAGGGCCTCGACGGGCCTGCGAGCCATCGAATTTGCGCGCCACCATCGTGCGGTACCTTCAGGAAGCGCGGAAAATAGCCGCGGGACATCATGGGACATGTCCCACGATGTCCCTCGCGTCTATCTAACCCATTGCTCGACGCACGTGGAGCCCGAACCAAAAATCCTGGCGACGTTCGCTGTCCCCGTGACTGTCACGCCAGGACGGTTCTGAACTTCGCTGGTTCATCGGAAAAGGCAGGCATGATTTCGTGCGCGAAACGACGCAGGCTCTCGCGCGAACCACCGCAGCTCATGATCACGTATTCGACGCCGTTTCGACGCAGGGCTTCGAGTTTGCGCATGATCTCGTCTGGCGTGCCGATCAGGCTGTTCGCCTCCGCTTCCTCGGGCGCATGACCATAGGCCAAGATATGCGAACCTCCGGCACGGTGCGGCCAGCGCGCTACCGACAAAATGCGTTCATGGAACTGGCGACTACGTTCGAGGGCGGCATCTTTGGCGGCCTCGCTGTCGGCGACATACATGTCACGCGCAAGAGCAATATGCATCGGATTGAGCGCGCGCCCACGCGCTGCGCATTCGGCCTTGAACAGGGCAATGCGCTCGCCGATCACGTCGAACGCTGCGAACTGATCGAGGAGCAGATTGTAGCCGCGCTCGGCCACGCGGCGAATGGACGAGGGGCTGCCGGCAGCCATCCAGAACGGCGGGTGCGGTTTCTGGCTGGGCGGCGGTTCGACCACGATGTCGTTGAACGTCCAGAAGCGGCCGTGGTGCGAGAAGCGTTGCTCCGAAGTCCATGCTTTGGTGATGATCGCAAGCGCCTCTTCGAAGCGCGCATCGGCCTCCTCCAGCGGGATGGCGAAGCCCGTGAACTCATTGTAGCGATAACCCTTGCCGACTCCGAAATCGAGCCGGCCTTCCGACAGGAGGTCCAAGGTTGCGGCCTGCTCGGCCAGGATCACCGGATTGTGCCACGGCAGCACCATCACGGCAGTGCCGAGCCGCAGGGTCGTGGTGCGCGCCGCGAGCCACGTCAGCAGGGTGAGCGTGGCCGAGACTTGGTTCCAGCCGGTGAAGTGATGCTCGACCAGGAAGGTACCGTGATAGCCGAGCGCTTCCGCTTCGACGTTGAAGTCGATGAAGTCATGAAAGCCCTGGCCCATAGGGGCGCCGGGAAGTGAGCTGCCGGCTTGCGCCGCACCAAAAATTCCGAAGCGCATGGGCGGGGTCCTATTTCACGCTGGTGCCGCCACTGGCTCGGCAACGATCACGACCTTTATACCGCGCCATGTC
>VAZL01000850.1 GCA_005883445.1 Alphaproteobacteria bacterium
CGCCGGCAGGAGCGATGTCGTCCGACACGCAACAGCCGGTTCGACGCGAGCTCATCCGAAAGGTCGTTGCGCTCGACCCCGTGGTCGACGAGGCGATCGGAGAATCTTCGACGCTTCGGTACCATTCGCCGGTGTTGCAGGAGGCGCTTGAGGGCCTGATGGCTGCGATCACCGCTTGGCGCAACGTCGCGGTGCGGCTCACGCGATTGCCGGATCGTGTGGCTCGGGAACAGGCGGATGCCTTGCTGCGTAATATTCCGCAGCAGCTGCGGTCGGTCCCTCGTCCGGGCGAGCCTTCACCTTGGATGGCCGACCCGGTCGGCATGCGGCGGCTCTGCGGCGAGGGGGCTCGGAAGCTGATCGCAATGCCGGCCGGCACGCCATCGCTGCGGCTGCTCACCGACCAGACCGCCAGGGTGCTGACCGGCTTGATGCATGCGCTCGATGCGCTCGCGTTGCGCACTGGAAAGGCTGATCCCCCCGACGCTGGTCGGCGTGCAAGGCTCCACGTGGCGGATTGGTAGCCTGCTTTCGTCAACGCCGGGCGCACGTTCGCGGCCATCAGCGCGGCTGAGATTGCTCGCGCCGAGAGCCGATCAGGCCTACGCCCTGGCTTTCGGTTTCTCGGTGGGCGTCGTCTTTGGGTCGGTCGGCGCCGCGATCATTGCATTTGCCGTATTGCCAAATTTTGTGACCTTCGCCGGCTTCGCCATCGGGATCGGGCTTTACCTGATTCCACTTGGCGCGCTGGTCGCCCAACCATGGCAAGTAGCGGTGTGGACCGGCATGACCTACAATTTCGTGCCTCTGCTCGCGCCGGCGAACCAGATGACCTACGACACCGTGCAATTCTATAATTCCGCGCTGGCGATTATTGCAGGGTCCACCACGGGAGCGCTGTCGTTTCGCCTGTTGCCGCCGCTCTCGCCCGCCTTTCGGACGCGCCGTCTGCTCGCGCTGACGTTGCGCGCTCTGAGGCAGCTCGCGACGAATCCCCGATGGCTGCGAGCGGATTGGGAAGGCCGCATGCACAGCCGTATCGCGGCATTGCCGGACGCCGCCGACCCGCTGCAGCGGGCGCAGATCGTGACCGCGCTGTCGGTCGGCAGCGAGATCATCAATCTTCGGCGGATTGCAGCTCAACTCGGCTTCGGCCCGGAGCTCGACGCGGCGCTCGCGGCCTTGGCGCAAGGAGATAGCGCCGCTGCGAACGCACGGCTTGCCGCTCTCGATCGCCGCCTTGGCTCGCTGCCGGACTCTGACCCGCAGGCGCGACTCGCGTTACGGGCGCGCGCCCTGATCCTTGGCATCGGCGACGCTCTCGAGCAGCATCGCGCTTACTTCGACGCAGGAGCACCCGCTTGACGTTCCTCGAGATCGATTTGCTGGGCGTCTACGTCGCGCCGATCTCGTTGCTGATCATCGCCGCGTGGTTCGTTACGATCGGGTTGCGCCGAATCGCGGATCGTTTCGATGGTGCTCGTCATCGCCCGCTGAGATTTGCCATGTCCGACGTCGAAGCCAAATCGGAGCGCGGCAAGAGCGCCGATCTGCGGGTCGTCAGCTCCGCCCAGTCGGCTGCTCGCGCGATCCATCGGACGCGGATCCGAATCGTTCCGGTCTTGATCACGCTCGCCACGACCGCCCTGGCGGTAGGGTTCGGCTGGGCGCTGTGGAATGCCTATATGGAGACGCCCTGGACCCGCGATGGCACGGTGCGGGTCTACACCGTCACGATGGCCCCGGAGGTCGCCGGTCGCATCGTCGAACTGCCGGTCGTCGACAATCAGTTCGTGGCCAAGGGCGAGCTGCTGCTGGTGATCGACCCGACGGACTACCAGATTGCAGTCGAGCTCGCGGAGGCGGCGGTGAAGCAGGCGCAAGCCAACGTGCAAAACGCGGATGCGCAGATCGCCGTGCAGCAGGCGCAGATCAACGCGAGCGAAGCGCAAGTGGAGCAAGCGAAGGCGTCGCTAGTGTTCGCGCAGCAACAGGCGGTGCGGTATGAGGATCTGGCGCAAAAAGGCTATGGCCCCGTTCAGAGCGCCCAGCAGTTCAGCGCCGAGCAGCGCGAAAAACAGGCGGCGGTCGAGAGCGCCGAGGCAAACCTGAAGCTCGCGCAACGGCAGATCGAAACTTTGAATGCGCAGCGCGCCAGCGCCGAGGCGAGCCTGGCGCAAGCCAACGCCCAGCGCAGCCAGGCTCGCGTGAACCTCAGGCGCACGCAAATCCGCTCGCCGGTCAACGGCTGGGTGACCAACCTGCTCGCGCAGCTCGGCGACTACGCCAATGTCGGGCAGAACAAGATGACGCTCGTCGATGCCGATTCCTTTTGGGTCGATGCCTACTTCACCGAGACCGCGCTAGGCTCCATTCGCGAGGGCGATCCAGCGAAGGTCAAGCTGATGGGCTATAGCGACATCGTCCGCGGCCACGTCGACAGCATCGCACGGGGCATCAACGTCTCCAATGCGCAAGCCGGCCCGCAAGGACTCGCGCAGGTCAACCCGATCTTCACCTGGGTGCGTTTGGCCCAACGCATTCCCGTGCGGGTCCATATCGACCATGTACCCAAGGGCATCGTTCTCGCCGCCGGCCAGACAGCCACCGTGGAAATCGAACATCGATCTCGGTCGCCGGCGCGTTAACCGGAAGCGCGCTCCGTTCGGGAGCGAACGAGACCGTGAGAGAGCCCAACTGCGCCGAAGCGATTGACCCGGATTTTCCGCGACTTAAGTATTGAATCGAGGAGAGATCCCATGGCTCAAACGCGAAAAGAGAGCGACAGCCTCGGCGTGGTCGAGGTGCCCGCGGACAAGCTGTGGGGCGCGCAGACCCAGCGCTCGCTCGAGCATTTCAGCATCGGCAGGGACTTGATCCCGCCCGAAATGATCACCGCCTACGCCATCTTGAAGAAAGCCGCCGCCGCCGCCAACCATGCGAACAAGCGGCTCGACGATCGGCGCTATAAATTGGTCGCTCAGGCGTGCGACGAGATCCTCGCCGGGAAGCACCACGACATGTTTCCCTTGCACGTTTGGATGACGGGGAGCGGCACCCAGTTCAACATGAACGTCAACGAAGTGATCTCCAACCGCTGCTCCCAACTCGCCGGCACGCCGCTCGGGAGCAAGACGCCCGTTCATCCCAACGATGACGTCAACATGGCGCAGTCGTCGAACGATACGTTTCCCTCGGCCATGTATATCGCGGCGGCCGTCAACGTAAAGC
>VAZL01000851.1 GCA_005883445.1 Alphaproteobacteria bacterium
CGTCGCTCGCCCAACAACTTGCGACGCGCCTGATCACGCAGGACGCCGTCCATGTGTTGATGGGAGCTTATCAATCATCTTGCAGCTTCACGGCGACGGCCGTGGCCGAGCGCTACGGAATTCCCTTCATGGTCGGCGAATCGGCGGCGCTGAACATCACCGGCCGCGGCTTCAAATGGGTGTTCCGCGGCACGCCGATCGCCAGCGATTATGCCGCGACCTACATGCGCTTCTTCGAGGACATGAAGAAGCAGGGCAAGACGATCGCCTCGATCGCGGTGGTCAACGAAAACACCGACTACGGCACCTCGGTCGCCGACTCGATCGAAGCCGCGGCGAAGAAGAACAATATCCCGGTTGCGATCCGAATTCCCTATAGCGCGAGCTCGACCGACGTCTCCGCGCAGGTGCTGCAGCTCAAGGAGAAGCGGCCCGACGTCGTGATCTTCATCAGCTACACATCGGACTCGATCCTCTACATGAAGACGATGAAAAATCTCGACTACCTGCCGCCGATGGTGATCGGCGACGACACCGGCTTTTCCGATCCCTCCTTCATTCCCGCCGTCGCCGAAGTCGCCCAGGGCGCGATGAACCGCAGCGCCTGAGATATCGGCAAGGGCGGCAGCACGACCTACAAGATCAACGAGATGTACAAGGCCAAGACCGGCCGCGACCTCGACGACACCAGCGCCCGCAACATGCAGAGCTTCTTTGCTTTGGCCGATGCGCTCAACCGCGCCGGCTCGACCGACCCAGAGAAGATCCGCGACGCGCTCACCAAGACCGATCTCAAGCCCGAGCAACTGATGATGGGCTACGACGGCGTCAAGTTCGACGACACCGGTCAGAACATCCTCGCGTCCACCTACCTCATCCAGCTCAAAGACAAGGCATATCAGCTGGTGTGGCCGGACAAGACGGCGGCCGCCAAGCTCGATTGGCCGATGAAGGGTTGGAAGCAGTAATCGATGCTGCTGGCGCAAGTCATCGTCGGCGGCCTCCTGTTGGGGGCCATCTACGCTTTGTTCTCCTCAGGTCTCACGCTGATCTGGGGCATGATGAACTTCATCAATTTCGCCCATGGCGAGTTCGTCATGCTCGGCATGTACGTGGCACTGCTCGTCGTGGTGTGGCTCGGCGGGGGACCGGCGACGTTCGGCTTTGCCGCCGCGTTTGCGCTGTTCGTGCTCGGCGTCGTCGTCTATCTCGCGCTCATCCGTCATGTGATGCGCGGGCCGATGCTGGCGCAGATTCTTTCGACCTTCGGGCTTGCGCTGCTGCTGCGCTACACCGCCTTTTGGATCTTCTCGGCGAATTTCGTTTCGCTGCCGCAAGTTTC
>VAZL01000852.1 GCA_005883445.1 Alphaproteobacteria bacterium
GCCGAGGAACTCGAGCCGGCCCTTGGCGCCTTTGAGATGCGTGAGCGCGGCGAAGGTCTCGGCCGGTTCGCCTCCGGTGGCGATGACGAGTCCGGCCGCGACCAGTGCGTTCTCGATCTGAAACGCGCCAGGCAGCGGCAGCCGGACACGGTAATCGCGACCGGCATGGCGGAGCTCGAGCACCTGCGCGAAGCCCTCAATCCTGCTTTCGATCAGACGAATACCCTCGCCGCGCTCGCCGACGGTGATGAGCCGCAGCCGGCGCCGCGTCGCTGCCGCCGTCACGGCATCGGCGTGCTCGTGATCGGCCGCGATCACGGCCGCGCCACCGGGCTCGATCAGATCCGTGAACAGGCGCAGCTTGGCGGCGAGATAAGCCTCAAGCGTCGGGTGATAATCGAGATGGTCGCGGCTGAGATTGGTGAAGCCGCCGGCCGCCACGCGCACGCCGTCGAGGCGGCGCTGATCTAGACCGTGCGAGGAGGCTTCGATGGCAAGATGCGTCACGCCTTCGCGCGCGAGCTGATCGAGCGAGCGGTGGAGCGCGACGGGATCCGGCGTGGTGAGCGAGCCATAGACTTCGCGCTTGGGCGAGACAAGTCCGACCGTGCCGATGCTGGCGGCCGCATGGCCGAGCGCCGTCCAGATCTGGCGCGTGAACGCGGCGACCGACGTCTTGCCGCTCGTGCCGGTGACCGCCGCGATCACCTCCGGCTGGCGTGAAAAGAACTTCGCCGCCGTGAGCGCCAGCGCCCGGCGCGCGTCGGCAACCTTGACGAACGCGACGGCTTCGGGAAACGGCGCCGCCGGCGGCCGTTCGGCCATGATGGCCGCGGCCCCGGATGCGAGCGCTTGCGAAACGAAGTTGAGCCCATCATCGTTGCTGCCCGCCACCGCCACGAACAGATCGCCCGGCTTCACGGTGCGGCTGTCGGCGCTGACGCCGGTGACGTCGAGCGCGGCGAAGCGCGCATCGGCGACGGTATCCGCGCTGAGGAGGTCGGCAAGCTTCATGGCAACGCGTCTCGACCGTTCAGCCGCTTCGTGGCTTTCGCATAGTGTCGCCGACAGATACGCGCTGCCTTCCGAAAACGGAAGGGCGGCAACGGCCTACCGCCCGCCCGCGCTTGCCAGAATCAACTTGTCGGCGGGCGGCAGGTCAAAGCGCGGCTCGAGCCCGAGCAAGGGGGCGATGCGGCCGATGACGGCGCCGCCGACCGGCACTGCATTCCATCCCGAGGTGGTGAAGCCGTGCGTGTCCGGCGTCGCCTGCGGCTCGTCGAGCATGATGAGAAGAAGGTAGCGCGGCTGATCGGCCGGCAGGACCGCGGTGAAGGAGGTCAGCACCTTGGTCTTCGAATAGCGGCCGCCGACCACCTTGTCCGAGGTGCCGGTCTTGCCGCCGACGTAATAGCCCTTCACATCGGCCCGGGTGGCGGTGCCCTTCTCGACGTTGAGGCGCATGAGATAGCGCATCTTGTCGCTCGTCTCGGGCTTGACGACCTGGGTTCCGAGCGAGCGCGCCTCGGCTTCGCTGCGCTTGAGGAAGGTCGGCGGAATGAGGCGGCCGCCGTTCATCAGCGCGCCGATCGCCATCACCGCCTGCAGCGGCGCCACCGAAAGCCCGTGACCGAATGCGATCGTCACGGTGTTGAGCTCCGCCCAGCGCTTGGGCACCAGCGGTTCGGCGCTCTCGGGCAATTCGGTACTCAACCGATCGAGCTGGCCCATCTTCCTGAGGAACCATTTGTGGTGCTCGATCCCGAGGCTCAGCGCCATGCGCGCGGTGCCGATATTGGACGAATAGGTGAAGATCTCGGGGACCGTGAGCACGCGGTTCTGGGCGTGGAAATCGTGGATCGCGAACTTGCCGTATTGCAGCGGATGGCTGGCGTCGAACGCCGATTTGAGCGTGATCTTGCCGGAATCGAGCGCCATCGCGAGGGTCAGCGCCTTGAAGGTCGAGCCCATCTCGAACACGCCGGTGGTGAGGCGATTGATGCGGCTCGGGTCGAGCGCCTCGCGCGGATTGTTGGGGTCGTAGTCGGGCACCGAGACCATCGAGATGATCTCACCGGTGCGCACGTCGGTCAGCAGCCCCGCCGCCGCCACCGCCTTGAACGTGGCGCGGGCGGCGAGCAGCTCGTCGCGCAGCGCGTGCTGGACGCGCAGATCGACGGCAAGCTCGACCGGCTTTTGCAGCCGGTCGGTGGCGAGCCCCGCCAGGTGCAGGTCGGCGAGCCCGCGCGCGTCGAGCCATTTTTCGATGCCGGCGGTGCCCTGATTGTCGATATTGACGTGGCCGATGATGTGGGAAACCTCGGCGCCGTTCGGATAGACGCGCTTGTTCTCCGGCAAGAAACCGACGCCCGGAATGCCGAGCCGGTAAATCTGCCCCCGCTGCTCCGGCGTGATCTCGCGCTTGAGCCAGACGAAGCGACGCTTGGAGGCAAGCCGCCCGCGCAACTCGGC
>VAZL01000853.1 GCA_005883445.1 Alphaproteobacteria bacterium
CGCCGTGGACATCCCGATCCTCATTTACAATATCCCGGCGCGTTCAGTGATCGACATGTCCGTCGATACGATGACGCGCCTGTTCGAGCTCCGCAACATCGCGGGCGTGAAGGACGCGACCGCAAACGTCGTGCGCGTCTCGCAGCAGCGCGCCGCGATGGGGGAGGGGTTCAACCAGCTCTCGGGTGAAGATGCGAGCGCGATCGGCTTCATGGCGCATGGCGGGCACGGCTGCATCTCGGTGACCGCCAACGTAGCTCCGCGGCTCTGTGGCGAGTTCCAGGACGCTTGCCTGAAGGGTGACTACGGGACCGCTCTCAAGCTGCAGGACAAGCTGATGCCGCTGCACACCGCCTTGTTCTTGGAGACCAGTCCGGCGCCGGTGAAGTACGCGCTCTCCGTCCTGGGAAAATGCGCGGACACGGTCCGGCTGCCCATGGTGCGGATTGCGGAGAAGACCAAGGCTGCCGTGCGCGAGGCGATGGTCCACGCTGGGCTGATCAACTAGGCCAAAGAGCTAGCCCAATGGACGCCTAGGTCATCGGCCTGCTGGGCCTGAGGCCGCGCCCGCGGCGCCTCGCCAGCGAGCGTGAGGGCGGTGGGCGGCTGTCTTGACCCGGAATTGAGCGGTTGTTGCCGGGCGTGCCGCATCGCCGAGATGCGCGCGAGCCCCTTTTGATCAACGCAACCGACAACTGCCTTTAAGTGCGGGAGCGTGAGATGCTCGAGGAATTCAAGAAATTTGCTCTGCGGGGAAACGCCGTCGATCTCGCCATCGGGGTTGTCATCGGCGCCGCCTTCGGCGCGATCGTCAACTCACTGGTCGGAGATATCATGTCGCCCATTATCGGCGCCGTTACCGGCGGCTTCGATTTCTCCAACTACTTTCTGCCGCTGTCCTCAAAGGTGACTGCGACTTCGCTGGCCGAAGCCAGGAAGCAAGGCGCCGTGCTGGCGTGGGGAAGTTTCCTGACCGTCGCCATCAATTTCATCATCATCGCTTGGGTTTTGTTCCTCGTGGTCAAGCTGATGAACCAGATCATGCAGTCGGAGGCGCCGAAGACGCCTGCGATGACCAAGCAGGAGACGCTGCTCACGGAAATCCGCGACTTGTTGAAGCGCGAGCAAAGGTGATGCGTCGCGCGAAAATTTTCGAGCAGCGAGGTTGCGCGCTTTCACGCCGGGAACCTTATGCGCAGCGAGGCGTTGTTCAGACCAGATGAATTTTCCGGCGCCTATTGAATCGATGCTGCGCGGGCATTTCATCTAAGTCCCTCATTTCGCAGCATCTTTGTCGGATACCGCACAGACAACCCGCGCGCGGGTGGCTTACCAATGCCGCCGGCAGGTCGGGCGCGTTGTCGGAGCGCCGTGCGTTGGTGCGGTTTCGGCTCGGACGATGAGAAAGGCTGAGGGTGGAACTGGATCGCTCCCGTACGGGCAGGCGCAATCTGCTTTTGGCTTCGCTTCCTGCGAAAGACTTCGCATTGCTCGCCCCGCAGCTCAAGGACATCGTCCTCGAGCAGGGCGCGGTCCTGCAGGAGCAGGGCGAGCACATCGACCAGGTCTATTTCCCCCATGACGGGATCGTGTCGCTCCTGGCCGTGATGCGGCAGGGCGACGCCATCGAGACCGCCACGATCGGTTATGAAGGGGCGGTGGGCTCGTTTGCCGGACTCGGGTCGCGCCGCGCGCACACGCGTGCCGTCGTTCAGGTGAGCGGATCGGCCTCGCGCATTGCGGCGTCGCGCTTCCGCAAGGTTGCCGAGGAGAGCGAGGCCGTCTGTAGAATCGTCGTGCGCTACGGCGAGATGTTGCTGATCCAAGTTCAGCAAACCGCTGCCTGCAACGCGCTGCATCCGGTCGAGGCCCGGCTGAGCCGCTGGTTGCTGCAAGCCCGCGACCGGCTCGAAAGCAACAACATCAAGCTCACGCACGAATTCTTATCGCAGATGCTCGGCGTGCGCCGCACGACCGTGACTGTCGTCGCCAATATGCTGCAGCAGGCGGGCCTCATCCGCTATCACCGCGGGCACATCGAGATCGTCGACCAGCGCGGCCTCGAGGCGAGAGCCTGCGAATGCTACGAGGCCATTCGGCGGCACATCCAAGAAGTCACGCCGGCGGCCGGCAGGTAGGAATTCGGCAGCAGCGGCTACTGAACAGCATTTTCTACTTGCGGCGCATTGGCAGCGCGGCCTTCGTCCGCTATCCGACGAGTGCGCGCCGGCGCGAGCCTTCCGATGGCGGCCGGCATGGGG
>VAZL01000854.1 GCA_005883445.1 Alphaproteobacteria bacterium
CGTGCGCGTGTCCCCGCAGTTGTTCTGGATCATGGTCATGGGCGTCGTCATCATGGCTGCGCTGCAGCTCTTCCTCAAGCACACGCGCACCGGCCTTGCCATGCAGGCCATGGCGCAGGACTCCGAGGCGGCGCAGCTCATGGGAGCAAACCTGACGCGCATGATGGCCTACACCTTTGCGATTTCCGGCATGATGGCGGGGGCAGCCGGCATCATGCTGGGCTCAATGTTCTTTGCATTCTTCGAGATGGGCTTCATCACCGGGTTGAAGGGTTTCGTCGCGGCGACGCTAGGCGGGCTCGGCAGCATCACCGGGGCGATGCTCGGGGGAATCCTGTTCGGCTTGATCGAGACGTTCAGTACGGTGTTCCTATCGTCGGCCTATAAAGACAGCATCGGCATGATTCTGCTGATCGCCATTCTCCTGGTCTTTCCCTCGGGCCTGGTTGGACTGTGGCAGAAGCGCAGGTGAGCGCCTCGTTCGACCCAAGCGCGCGGCGGCGCGCAGCGGTACACCCCGTCACGCTGCTGGTTGTGGCCGCGCTGATCGTGCTGCCGTGGGTCGAACCGGACAAGTTCGCGCTGCACATTTTGAGCCTGATTGCGATCGCCTCGATCGCGGCGATGGGATTGCAGGTGCTGCTCGGCTATTCCGGACAGCTTTCCATCGGCCAGGCGGCGTTCTACGGCATCGGCGCCTATACTTCCGCCCTGCTGACCGCCAGGCTGGGAGTGCCGTTTCCGCTCGCCCTCATCGGCGCGGGTGCCGCCGCCGCTGTCGCCAGCCTGCTCATGGTGCCGATAACGCGGTTGACGGGGGCTTACCTCGCGGTGGCCACGCTCGGCTTCTCCATCATCGTTTTTCTGTTCATCCAGAACGAAGAATGGCTGACGGGCGGCTCCTACGGCTTTATCGGCATCCCGCGCGCGGAACTGTTCGGCTACGCGCTGCGCGACCCGATGTGGAGCTACTACCTCAACGTCGGTGTGGCGACGATCGTCTATTTCACCTTCGCCCGCATCGAGGGTTCGCGCTTCGGGCGTGCGATCAACGCCATCCGTCAGGACGCCGATGCCGCGCGCGCCAGCGGCATTCGCGTGACACTCCTCAAGAGCGAGTGCTTCGTCATCGCCGCCTTTGTCGCCGGCCTCGCCGGATCGCTCTATGCGCACGAGGTGCGCTACCTCGCCCCGAACGACTTCACGTTCTGGAAGTCGATTGAAATACTCATCATGGTGGTGATCGGAGGCGTCGGCAGTCTGGCGGGCGCCATCCTCGGCGCTGCGGTGGTGGTGGGCTTGCCGGAGTATCTGCGCGCGATCGGCGACTATCGGATGCTGGTGTTCGGCGCAATCCTGATAGCGACCATGCTGTTCGGCGAAGGCGGGCTCGCCGCGCTCTTTGCAACATTGGGGCGACGCGTGAGCGCACTGGCGATGCGTTCGGCGCCTAAGCTCCCTCCAGGCAACGAAGCAGCGCGATGAGCGCGAGCGCGGACGATGGCGGATGGCTGCTCGAGGCGCGCAGCGTGAGCCGGCGCTTCGGCGGCCTGTTGGCCGTCGATGCCGTTGACCTCGCGGTGCGGCGCGCAAGCGTGCATGGCTTGATCGGGCCCAACGGCGCCGGCAAGACCACGCTGCTCAATCTGGTTGCCGGAGTGTATCGGGTCAGCAGCGGGGCGCTGCGCTTTGGCGCGCGGGATATCACGCAGCATTCGACGGCCAAGCGCGCACGCGCTGGAATTCGTCGCACCTTTCAGAACCTCAAGCTGTTCGGCGAGATGACCGCGCTCGAGAATGTTGCGATCGGCCTGCATGCGCAGATGCGCGCCGGATTTTTCGACGCGGTTCTGTCGACGCCGCGCCACCGCCGCGAGGAGCGCAGCATCCGCGATCGATCGATGGCGGTGCTGCAATTCGCCGGTCTTGCCGGCCTTGCCCATGCCCGCGCTGGCGCGCTTGCCTATGGACACCGCCGCCTGTTGGAGATCGCGCGCGCGATAGTGGCGCGGCCGACGCTGCTGCTGCTCGATGAACCGGCCGCGGGCCTCAACGTTACCGAGGCCGCGCATGTCAGCGAGCTGATTGCGCGAATCCGCGACGACGGAACCACCGTGATCCTGGTCGAGCACCACATGGACGTGGTGATGCGCGTGTGTGACGAAATCACGGTCCTCAACTATGGCCGCAGACTCGCACACGGCACGCCGGCGCAGATCCAGGAAGATCCGGGTGTCATTGAAGCCTATCTCGGCCGTTCCGGGGAGAACGAGAGTGCTCAAGCTTGACGGCGTGGTCGCCGCTTACGACGACGTCATCTGCCTGCACGGCGTTTCGCTGGAGGTGCGTCGCGGCGAGATCGTCACGCTGATCGGCGCCAATGGCGCGGGCAAGAGCACGACGTTGAAGACGATTTCGGGTCTGCTCACGCCGCGCGCAGGGACCGTCGAGTTCGATGGACAAACGATTGCCGGCCGCAGCCCGGATGCGATCGTCGCGCTCGGACTGGTGCAGGTGCCCGAGGGCCGGCGGGTGTTTCCCGAGCTTACGGTCGAGGAGAATCTCCGCGTCGGCGCTTACCTCGTCGACCAGCGGACCAA
>VAZL01000730.1 GCA_005883445.1 Alphaproteobacteria bacterium
GGAAGGATGACACGCGCCCACCCGCGAACATCGTGCCCACCATAATTTCTCTCGTACACATCGCTGGTGAGCCAGCCTTGCAGGATCACCGGGCCGAAATCGTAGCCGAGGAGGCCGCCCATCGCGAACTGGCTTTGCTTCTGATAGCCCAGAACTGGCTCATTCAGATCCCAGGAACCGAAACCGACCCACGCCACCTGCCACTTGCCGAAGCTACGGCCCGCCGTCAGATCAACGTTGATGAAGTTTGGATTACATCCAAGGCCGGTGGGGAATGTCACTGAAACCGGAATCGGACACGGCGACAACTGAGGCCTATCCGTCACCGAATCGGTATGGATGCCCCAGATGACGTTCGCGGTTAAAGCCCAGTCGTTGGCGGTATAGCTCAGCGCAAACCGCTGATTGATCGAGGTGTCGCTCCACGCCACCGGGCTATGGTAGTCGAAATAAGCTCCAAGCAGGTAGCTAAAGCCCCATCCATAGCCGAGGTCCCAGGCCAATTGGCCGAACACCGCCGGGTTGTACATACCGACAAAGTAGGTGCCTGGCAAACCGAGGCCTGGGTCGCGTATCACGCCGGCTTCCACCGCGGGCCACGCCGCCAGCAACTGGAATCTCGCGCCCCAAAACGTCCACGGCGTTGACCAAGCGACGACCGGAATGGTGAGACCCGTACATGTGTGCTGCGGGTTGGTGTTGCGGCAACCCCAATCGACGGTGTTGATGGCGTACCAGCCCGGAGGAAGCGGTGCGCCAGCGTTTAGCCCCACCGTTTCACCTGGCTGAGTCACAGATCCGGCAAGAGCCGGGATGGCTGTACAAAGCGACAGGGCACCGGCTGCCGCCCATTTCGTCAATGTCCTGTTCATTTGTAGTCCTCCCCTCGCATGGCCCCAAAGGCGTCGTACGGACCATTCCGCTAAAGCTGGTCAGAGCCACAGCCAATCAATTATTCGATGGTGACCCAGTTGAGGCAATTTGCCTCTCGCCCCGCGCACGATCGACTTTGTTTGAGAGCTGTTGCCGAAATGCCATCAGGCCCCTCTCGCCTGACGCATGGCACTGGTCCATCACGCAAATTGTCGAACATTGCCTGCCGGCATGTCACGGTGGTTTTGCCAAATTCTCATTGGAATGTCTTGGCAATGTGGCCGTAGCGACACACCCTTTAAGCCACACTGTTTCATTCCCGCCGATGTCGCCAACCAGGACAGCGCACTCAAAATTTAAGAAAACCCTTCAAGGATTGCGGCCGGAACCACGCGCCCAATTAGCGTATTATGTGATCTCTATCGAAACACAGGACGTGAACATGGGCATCCGAAAAAGAAGCATATTAACTGCTTTCGCCATCATGCTAATCGCCGCCGCACCGGCATGGTCGCAGAGCCTCCTAAAAACGCTCGATCCCGATAATGACGGCACGGTCGACCTCGCCGAAGCGAAGAGTGCTGCTTCGAAGCTGTTCGACAAGCTCGACCGCGATCACGACGGCACCCTCGACAAGCGCGAATTGCGCGGTCGGCTCAACGCCAAGGATTTCGCCGCCGGCGATCCCGACAATGACGGAACTCTAGACAAGAATGAATTTCTTGCGCTCATTGAGAAACGCTTCAAGGCTGCCGATCCCGACAATGACCGCACGATTGATTCTAAGGAGCTCTTACGCGCCCTTACGATGCTGAATGCGTCCTGCTCAAGCCTGCGGATGGAATGTGTCTGCTGGACCTCGGATGCGGATCGGGCGCCGCGGCCGATTATCTTGCCAGCCGGTGCAGCCTCGAAATCTTGTGCGTGACCAATTCTCGGGCGCAAGCGGACATTTGCCAACTGAAATTCGAGAAGTTCGAGGGTCGCGTACGCGTTATCGTTGCCGACTTCGATGATCTAGACCTCCCGGCCGAAAGCTTCGATGCCATCTATGCGCTTGAATCGATCGGCTACACGAAAGACCTGGAGGCTTGGTTGGCACGTTGCTGGCAATCACTCAAGCCGGGTGGACATCTGTTGATCCGTTCGCCAGGATCGCTGGACCATTGTCACCGGGAGCAAGACTACCGGAACGTGACCGCGTTCTTCGAAAATTGGCGCTACAATTTTCTCGGCGCCAATCTTCTCGCCTTCAAACTGCGCCGGCTCGGTTTTAGTCCGATCCGCCTGACCTGGAACTTCATTCAACACCTGCTGTTGTGGAAGTT
Source organism: Alphaproteobacteria bacterium (assembly GCA_005883445.1). Lineage (GTDB taxonomy): Bacteria > Pseudomonadota > Alphaproteobacteria > Rhizobiales > Xanthobacteraceae > VAZQ01. Next base: position 2,202 of record VAZL01000730.1, read on the forward strand.
TCGGCTGCGGATGCGAACTATGGTGGAGTTGGAACGTATCATTTGGCGCACGTCGAAGGTCTTCGTATTCGGCAATGCCTACAATGTCGTTCTTGCCCGCAAGCCCGTGGCGCCCTTCGACATCAGTTGCTGATGAGCCTTCGCCGCCGATCGCTGTCCGGTCGAGTAAGGGCCGGGTAGCTGCTTATGACCTATTTTGCGATCGAGTCCTCCGTGATGGCTCGATCGCTGTCATCGAGTAGCGGCACGCCGAAGCTCAGCAGCAGCTTGTTAATGGCAGGTTGGCTCTCTTGAATGGTGCGATTGAGCTGGCGTTTCCACTCCTGGTCGGAGTAGCGCACGCCCATGGCGATGCGATAGATGAGACGAGGACCGGTTGTCTCCTTGACCAGTGACACGACAGTCACGGCCGGGTTCGTCCGTCGGGCGTAATAGCCGGCCATTGGACCCCAGAGGATTCCCGCATCGATCTCACCGGTCGCGAGATCATGCATCATCGCGGCGGCCGAGGAATCGACACGAGTATCGATGACCAGCGGGTAAGGCTTCGCATGGGCCATGAGACCGTTGGCTGCCATGTTGTTCCCAGGGGGCGTCCCGGCCACGATGCCGATGCGTTTGCCCTTGAGGCGCGGATCACCCAGCGTGTCCACGCCCTCGAGACCCTGCCCCTGTTTGAACACGAGCGCGTAAGCGGTGCGGTAATATGGATTGGTGACCTGCACCAGATCATCGCCCTGTGGGACCCCCATAATGACATCACATTTGTGCGCCGCGAGCGTATTGCGCACGAAGCCTGTTGCCTGTGGATACCAGCTATATGAAAGCCCCTTGCCGAGCTTATCGGCCAGCAACTCGGCGAGCCGGTTTTCAAAGCCCTCTCCCCTCTCGGTCGAGAACGGCATGTTGTTCGGATCGGCGCAGACCCGGAGCACCTTGGGATCAACCAGCTCGATCGACAAATCCGGGCGGTCCACGGCTTGCGCGAGCAGTT
>VAZL01000731.1 GCA_005883445.1 Alphaproteobacteria bacterium
CATGACGCTCTCCTGCGCGGTGTTGACGTTCTTGCGCCCATTCACCACGACGTTAGCGAAGTCGGAATAGTTCTTCGTCTTCAAGTAATCGCTGAGCGCCGGGGCGTAACTTGATCCTTCGCCGTCGGGACCGTGACAGACATGGCAATCCGAGTGATAGCGGCGAAACCCGGAATAGGTGCCCCAATCCACCGTCCCGTCGCTCTTCACCTTGAAGGTCGGATTACCCTCCTTGTCGTAATACTTTCCGCCCTCGTTCTTGACCGCGGTCGGATCACCGGCGCCATCGGCGACTGCAAGACTTGCGCCGACGGCAAATGGCCC
>VAZL01000732.1 GCA_005883445.1 Alphaproteobacteria bacterium
CGTCTCGGAAGAGGCGCTCAAGAAACTCGACGAGGCGGGCATCGTCTATATCGGCGCGGAGGTGCGAGCCGGCGACATCCTCTGCGGCAAGATCAGGCAGAAGGGCGAAAGCCCGATGACGCCGGAAGAGAAGCTGTTGCGAGCGATCTTCGGCGAAAAGGCCTCCGACGTGCGCGACACGTCGCTGCGCGTGCCGCCGGGCGTGCAGGGCACCGTGGTCGAGGTGCGCGTGTTCAATCGCCACGGGGTCGAGAAGGACGAGCGTGCGCTCGCCATCGAGCGCGAAGAGATCGAGCGGCTGGCCAAGGACCGCGACGACGACCAGGCGATCCTCGACCGCAACGTCTACGGCCGCCTGGCCGAGCTGCTGGAGGGCCGCCAAGGCATCGCCGGTCCCAAGGGCTTCAAGAAGGATTCCAAGATCACCCGCGCGGTGCTGGAGGAATATCCGCGCTCGCAGTGGTGGCTGTTCGCCTCGCCCAACGACAAGCTGATGACCGAGATCGAGGCCATCCGCAAACAGTACGACGAGTCGAAGAAGGGACTCGAGCAGCGCTTCCTCGACAAGGTCGAGAAGCTGCAGCGCGGCGACGAGCTGCCGCCGGGCGTGATGAAGATGGTCAAGGTGTTCGTGGCCGTGAAGCGCAAGATCCAGCCCGGCGACAAGATGGCCGGCCGCCACGGCAACAAGGGCGTGGTGTCGAAGATCGTGCCGGTCGAGGACATGCCGTTCCTCGAGGACGGCACGCAGGTCGATATCGTGCTCAACCCGTTGGGCGTTCCCAGCCGAATGAACGTCGGCCAGATCCTGGAAACCCATCTCGGTTGGGCCTGCGCCGGCCTCGGATTGAGGATCGGCCAGGCGGTCGACGCTTACTACGGCAAGCGCGACACCCGGCCGTTGAAGGACACGCTCAAGAAGATCTACGGCGACGACGAGACCATCAAGTCGCTGGGCGAGCAGGAGCTGGTCGAGCTCGGGAGCAACTTGCGTCACGGCGTGCCGATCGCGACCCCGGTGTTCGACGGCGCCAAGGAGGCCGACATCGAGAAGATGCTCGATCTCGCCGGGCTCGATCATTCCGGCCAGGTGACGCTCTATGACGGGCGAACCGGCGAGGCGTTCGATCGCGAGGTGACGGTCGGCTTCATCTACATGATGAAGCTGCATCACCTCGTCGACGACAAGATCCACGCCCGTTCGATCGGACCCTACAGCCTGGTCACCCAGCAGCCGCTGGGCGGCAAGGCGCAGTTCGGCGGCCAGCGTTTCGGCGAAATGGAGGTGTGGGCGCTCGAGGCTTACGGTGCAGCGTACACGTTGCAGGAGATGCTGACGGTGAAGTCGGACGACGTCGCCGGCCGCACCAAGGTCTACGAGGCGATCGTGCGCGGCGACGACACGTTCGAGGCCGGTATTCCGGAATCGTTCAACGTGTTGGTCAAGGAGATGCGTTCGCTCGGCCTCAACGTCGACCTGCACAATTCCAAGCAGCAGCGGCAAGGCCCCGGCGGCGAGAGCGCGGAAGCGGCGGAATAGTCATTAGGACAGGAGGCGGACGAGGGCAGGACGGACAGGGGAACGGCGGCAGGCCAGCTGTCGTCTGCGGTCCGTCATCCGTCGTCTGAAATGGAGAGAACGATGAATCAAGAGATCATGAATCTTTTCAGCCCGCAGGTGCCGGCTCAGGTCTTCGACCAGATCCGGATCTCGATCGCGAGCCCGGAAAAGATTCTGTCGTGGTCCTACGGCGAGATCAAGAAGCCGGAGACCATCAACTATCGCACCTTCAAGCCCGAACGCGACGGCTTGTTCTGTGCGCGCATCTTCGGCCCGATCAAGGACTACGAGTGCTTGTGCGGCAAGTACAAGCGCATGAAGTACAAGGGCATCATCTGCGAGAAGTGCTCGGTCGAGGTCACGCTCTCGCGCGTGCGGCGCGAGCGCATGGGCCACATCGAACTGGCGGCGCCGGTCGCCCACATCTGGTTCCTCAAGTCGCTGCCCTCGCGCATCGGGCTGTTGCTCGACATGACGCTCAAGTCGCTCGAGCGCATCCTCTATTTCGAGAGCTATGTCGTGCTCGAGCCGGGATTGACCCCGCTCGAGGATCGCCAGCTGCTGAGCGAGGACGAATATCTCAAGGCGCAGGAGCTGTACGGCGCCGACAGCTTCACCGCCACGATCGGCGCGGAAGCGATCCGCGAGATGCTCAAGGCGCTCGATCTCGACAAGATGCAGACCGATCTGCGGGCGGAGATCGCGGGTTCGGATTCCGACGTCAAGAAGAAGAAGATCGCCAAGCGGCTCAAGATCGTCGAGGCGTTCCAGCAGTCCGGCAACAAGCCGGAATGGATGATCTTGACGCAGGTGCCGGTGATCCCGCCGGATTTGCGGCCGCTCGTTCCGCTCGACGGCGGGCGCTTCGCCACCTCCGATCTCAATGATCTCTATCGCCGCGTCATCAACCGCAACAACCGCCTGAAGCGGCTGATCGAGCTG
>VAZL01000733.1 GCA_005883445.1 Alphaproteobacteria bacterium
GATCGGGTTCGCGTTCGCGGTGGTGCTCGGGATCGGCATCGGCCTTCTGCTCGCGCGCTTCTGGGTGCTCGATGTCGCGCTCACCGTTTACATCACCTTCCTGTACTCCATTCCCTCGGTCGCGCTCGTTCCGCTGATCGTGCTGTGGGCGGGGTTCGACACCACGGCCAAGGTGATCATCCTGTTCCTGTTCGCCTTCTTCCCGATGGTGATCAACACCTATCAGGGCGTCAAAAGCGTCGACCCGAAGCTGCTCGAGGTCGGTCGCGCCTTCCGTTGCTCGGAACGCCAGTTGTGGTGGAACATCGTCCTGCCGGCGTCGCTGCCGTTCATCGTGACGGGATTGCGACTGGCGCTCGGACGCGGTCTGATCGGCATGGTGCTTGCCGATCTCTATACCGCGATCTCCGGCATCGGCTATCTCATCGTGCGCACCGCAAGCACCTATCAGGTCGACAAGATGTTCGTGCCGATCGTCACGCTCGGCCTGTTGGGCGTGACGCTCACGGCGCTGCTGCGCCTCGCCGAGAGATACGTGGCGCCCTGGACCGCGGCATCGCGAGACGACTAGGCTTGCGGGGGCGCACTAAGGAAGAAGACGGAAACGCGACATGTCGAAGGGCTATCGATCGATCTGTCTCATCGCGCTGGCGGCGGGCGGCGTCGCGATCGCCGATGCGGCCACGCGCGGCGCGGCGGCGCAAAACTGCAGCGCGATGCGCAAGATCAATATCGGCGTTTCGGTCGCGCCCCCCAACGTGGTGCACACCTCGCCCCACGTGGCCAAGGAGCTCGGCTTCTTCGCCAAGCGCTGCATCGAGCCCAACATCATCCAGTTCGAAGGCGGCGCATCGGCGACCGCGAGCGCGGCGGCGGCGCAAGGCTCGGCGATCGTGAGCGTGAGCGATGTTGCCATCGGCCGCGGCATGAAGGTGCAGCAGTTCTGGGGCTTGGCGCCGAGAATGCCGCAGGCCTACATGGTGTCACCCGACGTGAAGACCGCGGCCGATCTCAAGGGCAAGAAGCTCAGCGCGACCGGCGGCGGGGTCGGCGGCTTCAACTGGCGCATGGGGCGCGAGATCCTGCGCACCGCCGGGCTGACGGTGGACGATGCACACTTCATCTCCGCCGCCACCGCCGGCCGCTTGCCGGGCCTGATCGCCGGGCAGATCGACGGCGTTGCGCTCCATCCCGAGGACGTCTACCTCGCCAAGAAACAGAAGCCAGCCCTGAACGCTCTCGTTCAGCTCGCCGATCTCATGCCCAATTACATGTTCAACGCCTACGGCGCCTCGCTCGAGTGGATCGCCCGCGACCGCGCGCTCCTGCGCGATACCGCCGCCGCGATGATCGAAGCCAATCGCGCCATGTTCCGCGACAAGGCGAACGTCGTGCCGATCATCGAGAAAGCGACGGACAAACCGCGGGACGCGGTCGAATATGCCATCGACGTGCTGACCAAAAATTGCATCTGGTCGATCAATACCGGCTTCGATCCCGCACGCACACAATGGTCGATCGACAATAGCGCCGAGAACGGCGACCTCGAGAAGGACAGGAAGCCGACGGTCGAGCAG
>VAZL01000734.1 GCA_005883445.1 Alphaproteobacteria bacterium
TTAGCTTGGCGGCAGCGGGTCGCCGTCAGTCGATCTCCTTGCGCGCGATGGCATGAAAGAAGGTGCCGGTGACGCGGCCGCGGCGGCCGCCGTCGGTACCGACCGCGCGCCCCTGCGCATCCGCAAGCTCGGCCAGCGGCTCGTCGCTCCCCGCGGCCGACAGCGTCGCGTAGTGAAACTCGTGTCCGCGCACGACCGCGCCCATCGGCCCAAGCGGACTGCCCGCGCGCAGGCGTGCCTCACGGTATCCAAGATGGAGCTTGCGTTTGGCGAAGCTCGTGGAGTGTGCGAGCAGGCCGGTCATCGCGTGGCGCGTGCCGTTCGCGTCCTCGATCCCCTCGCCCAGCACCATGTAGCCGCCGCACTCGCCGTGGACCGGCCGCGTCTGCGCGAAGCGCGCGAGCCCTTGCCGGAAGCGCTGCGCAGAGGCGAGCGCGCCGGCATGGAGTTCCGGATAGCCGCCGGGCAGCCAGCAGACGTCGCAGCTCTCGGGCGGCGGCTCATCGGCGAGCGGTGAAAAGGTCGCGATCTCCGCGCCGGCTTTGCGCCAGCCGGCCAGCAGATGCGCATAGACGAATGTAAACGCCGCGTCCGACGCCAGCGCGATGCATTGGCCTGGGGGCGGCAGCGCGCAAACAGCACCCGGCGTGGCCGCTTCGACCGATCGGGCGCAAGCGATGACGGCTTCGAGATCGAGGTATCGTTCGGCCATGTCGGCGAGGCGATCGAGGCGCGATCGCAGGTCGCCATGTTCGCTCGCCTGGACCAGGCCGAGGTGCCGCTCGGGCAGGACGATATCGTCCTCGCGCGGCAACGCGCCGAAGACGCAAACGCCGAGCTGCGCGATCGCATCGGCCACCAGGGCGCGATGACGGTCGCTGCCCACGCGGTTGAGCACGACGCCCGCGATGCGGACGGCTGAATCGTGCGACAAGAATCCGCGCACCACCGCCGCCGCGGATTGCGCCTGAGCCTGCACGTCGAGGACCAGCACGACCGGCAAGGCGAAGCGCGCGGCGAGGTCGGCCGCGGCGCCGGTGCGGCCGCTCGGCCCCGCCACGCCATCGAACAGCCCCATGACGCCTTCGATCACCAGCAGTTCGCAGTCACCTGCGGTTTCGCCCATGAGCGCGTCGAGCAGCGCGGGAGGCATCGCCCAAGTGTCGAGGTTGAAGCCTTGGGCTCCGGTGGCGGCAGCATGAAACGCCGGATCGATATAGTCGGGGCCCGCTTTCGCCGCCCGCACTGCGATGCCCCTTCTTTTGAACGCGGCAAGCACGCCAAGCGTCACGGTCGTTTTGCCGGCGCCGGAATTGGGGGCTGCAATGATGAGACCGCGCGCTGTCATCGCGCCGCTTCGCTTTCCGCCATATGGACGGCATCGATGAGGCGTTCGCGCACGCTCACGATGTTTCCGATGACGATGATCGACGGCGCGCCCAGCTGATGCGCCTGCGCGTCAGCGGCCACACGATCGAGCGTGGATAGGACGATGCGCTCATCGACCATTGTTGCGCTGACGACGATCGCAGCGGGTGTGGTGGGTGGCAAACCACCGCGCATCAATTCGTCGGCGATCTTCGCGAGATTTCGCATCGCCATATAGAGCACGATCGGCTGGCCGGTGCGCGCGAGCGCGCCCCAATCGACGCCATCCTGATCCGCGCCGTAGCCCGCAGCAAGGATGATTGCCCTGTTGATGCCTCGCAGCGTCGCGGGGATTGCGGCCGCGGTCAGTCCCGCCAGCCCTGCCGTGACGCCGGGGATGATCCGGAACGGAACGCCGGCGGCCTTGAGCGCCAGCGCTTCCTCGCCGCCGCGCCCGAACACGCACGGATCGCCCCCCTTGAGCCGCAAGACGCGCTTTCCCGCGCGCGCGAGCTCGATGAGGCGGTTGGAGATGTCGTCCTGCTCGGCGGACGGACGGCCGCCGCGCTTGCCCGCGAATTCGAGCCGCGCCTGCGGGCCCGCGAGCGCCAGCACGCGGCGATCCACGAGCGCGTCGTGCACGACGACGTCGGCCTGTGAAAGGCCGGCGAGCGCATCGAGCGTCAGCAACCCCGGATCTCCAGGTCCGGCGCCTGCGAGCCAAACATGACCTGGCGCGAGCACTGGGGCATCGGCGCGCATGGGGACGGCTGCGCGTTCTTCGGTCATCCGCCGTCCCCGTGATTGCGCCAGGTCGATGCCCTATAGCCACGGCATGGCAGACGGCAGCGCGCGTGCTCGCGGGCGCCGAGATCGCGCTCGAAGTCGCGGTCTTCGACCGCGAGGGAGCTCTCGTCGGCCACACGGCGTTCGCGCCTGCTCACGGCTTTCCTTCTCCCCGAAAGCGACGGCGATAGCTCGGATCGTAAAGTGCGCTGTCACGGAAATCTTCCACGGCCAATGCGCGACCGAT
>VAZL01000735.1 GCA_005883445.1 Alphaproteobacteria bacterium
GCGGCGATTACGACCGCGACGCGGTGCCGGAGATCCGGCCGGAGGAGCTCCGGCTGCTCGAGGCGCTGCTGTTCGCCTCGGCCGAGCCGCTGGACGAGAAGACGCTCGCGGCGCGCATGCCCGACGGGGCCGACGTGCGCGCCGCGCTCGATCGGCTGCAACGGGAATATGCGTCGCGGGGCGTCAATCTCGTGCGCATCGCCGGCAAATGGACGTTTCGCACGGCCGTCGACCTCGCTTGGCTGCTGGCGCGGGACTCGGTCGAGCCTCGCAAGCTTTCGCGCGCCGCGACCGAGACCCTGGCGATCATCGCCTACCATCAGCCGGTCACCCGGGCGGAGATCGAGGAAATCCGCGGCGTCTCGGCTTCGAGGGGCACGCTCGACGTGCTGCTCGAGACCGGCTGGATCCGGCCGCGCGGCCGCCGCAAGGCTCCCGGCCGCCCGATCACCTTCGGGACCACCGACGCGTTTCTGAGCCATTTCGGGCTCGACTCGATCGGCGATCTGCCCGGTCTCGACGAGCTCAAGGGCACCGGGCTGCTCGACGGCCAGCTGCCGGCGGGCTTTGCGGTTCCCGTGCCCTCGGACGATCAGGACCTGCGGGAGGACGAGGATCCGCTCGAGGCCGGAGATCTCGATCTCGGCCTCGGCCCCCGACTGAGCGAGGGGTGAACAGCGCCCGGCAATCGACGCAACGAGCGAATCGGTCGCGCGAAGAAGGGGGCCGAAATCCTTGTTTTTGCCGGTGTCGGCGCCTAGCTTGTCGGTGAACCAGGCGGGTCGCGCGGCGCGCGATCGCCGTGACGGAGGAAATTCCATGGGCGGCCTGAGCATTTGGCACTGGATCGTCGTGATTGCCGTCCTGCTTCTGCTGTTCGGCCGGGGCAAGATCTCCGAGCTGATGGGCGACGTTGCCCAGGGCATCAAAGCCTTCAAGAAGGGCATGCAGGAAGAGGACAAGACGGCTGGCGAGACCAAGACTCCCGAGCCCGGCAAGACGATCGAGCATCAGCCGGCGGAAACGGTTGCGCAAACCGAGACCCGCAAGGCGAGCTGAGGCCGCCCCGGCGCTGCCGAGCAGCGCGCGAGAACGCAATATCGCATGAGCGGCGAGGCGGGATGTGACTGCGTCCCTGGGAGTGCAGGCCTTCATCTTTGACGTGGGCTGGGGCGAGCTGGTCCTCATCGGCGTGGTGGCGCTGATCGTGTTCGGGCCCAAGGAACTGCCCGTCGTCCTGCGCACATTCGGCCAATACATGACCAAGATCCGCCGGATGGCGGCGGAGTTCCAGAGCCAGTTTCAGGAAGCCATGCGCGAAGCCGAGATGGCCGAGCTCAAACAGCATTTCGATACGATCCAGGACGCCGCGA
>VAZL01000736.1 GCA_005883445.1 Alphaproteobacteria bacterium
TGTGCGCGGTCTGGAAGCCGCCTGACTGATAGCCGCGCCGCTTGCTGCGGTCGACCAGAATATCGCTGATGTCGCGGATATCGCCCAAGCGGTCGCCGAACGCGCTTTGCGTGAGCTCGTGGCCGAAATGGGCGCCGAATCCGCGGAAGATCAGGCCGAGTTCGTTGTCGGAATAGCGGTCCCGGTCGAGACCGCGGAACACGAAGAACCCGCGGCCGGTTGCGATCTCCTGCCGCATCCGCGCCAGGTCGTCGGCCATCGTGACGAGCGGGAATTCTTCACGCGTCACCGGCGTGTCATAAGCGTTGCGGCCCCGCAGCCGGCGCATCGAGGCGTCGATCTCCTCGAGCGTCGCCGGCAACAACCGCACGATCCAGTCGTCGGTCTGCACGAGGCCCTTGCCAAGCCACACCGACCTTCCACTCGGACGATACGGCGGTTGGAATGTCATTGGCATCTCCTCCCATCATTAGGTGCGGCTTGCGCTGCATCATCTTCGCCGCCCGTTTGCCGGGTCGAATGACCTCAAGTCTATTGCGTTTCCACGCCCAGATCATTGAGTATCTGCTGGGCGATGACGCGATCCTCCGCGATGAATTTTCGCGTTTGATGTGGCCTTGGCATTCTTGTCACCTGTATTCTTGGATGTCCTTGGACCTCGCACGCAAGTCGGGCCTGCCCGACTTGCGCACTATACTGCGAAACCCGGGCAAGCCCGGGTTCACTAAATACTGCGAAACCCGGGCAAGCCCGGGTTTCCATGGAGATCCCCATGGGCCGATGGTTTGCCGCCTGCGCCTTCATCTTCATCCTGTCGATGGCTCCCCCCAACAAGGCGTTTGGGCAGAACTCCTACCCA